>CAYWZD010000282.1:0-5804 GCA_964462755.1 uncultured Victivallales bacterium
ATGACCTTCATCACCGACAACTTCACTTGGTCGGCAAGTTCCATTTGCGATCTCTACAAGGCACGCTGGGCCATTGAAGTTTTCTTCAAAGAAATCAAGCAGACGCTTCAACTCTCCGACTTCATGGGTAACAACGAGAATGCGGTTCGCTGGCAGATATGGACGGCTCTTCTGACATATATTCTGCTTCGCTTTATTGCATGGAAAAATGAATGGAAGCACACCTTTACGCGACTGTTCACGGCCTTGCGCGGAGTCGTCTGGCGCTGTCTGGATATGGGAAGCGTCCTGAAATGCTGTGGGACAGCAAGTGATCCAGTCCGTATGCGAGGCGCTCCGGAACAAGCTTATCTACCAGGATTCGCCCCAGTATGACAAACCACAAAAAAGGAAAAAACCGGAAATGGGTATTTCCAGAAAACGATCAACACAAGCTCAAATAGGGAGGCAAAAATGACAATTTCAAAGATTTATGGGACGGTAGTGAAAATTTTTTTTACACTCCGCTTGCCAATTTGGCGGCTCCGCAGGCGGCTTCCTCCCGTGAGTCGGTCAGGATCAGTTTCTGCGGGAATTCCCGACGGATGATCTCCTGAATGCAATGCACTTTCCGGATGCCGTTACCACTCCCGAGGAGTTCTTTACGTGTAGAAAGAATCTCCGGTGGAAAGTCCTGTTTCAGGTTTCGGATAATTCCCTCTGCCGTGGCTGCCGTCAATGCGCCGAGGGAAAAGTTATCCAGCGTGATGTCCCGGATTTCTCCCCGGAGGGTTTCGGCTCCGCGTTCTCCCAGGAAACTCGGGCAAATAATCGGACGGAAAATGCCATCCTTCAAAGCCGACATTCCTTCTTGATCGATTCTGTCCAGCAGTTCGGGCAGTTCCGGACACGGTATCTGCAGGGTCTCCAGCCAGTTCCGGACGGTTTCGCCCAGCCACGAGAAGGCACGTCCGCCGCAAAGACACGCGGCCACTGCCAGCATCCGGTTTCCGAAAAACGGACGGAGTTCCACTCGGCCTTCCGGTCGAAAACATGCCGCTTCCTCCGGTGTAATGACGGCTGAAAGCTGGGCGCCGGTTCCGAGTGTCAGATACAGTTCATTTTCCCAGCAGCGACCCGTTCCCAGAATCGACGCCTGATTGTCCCCGGTCGGCACATGAACCGGAATTCCCTCCTCCAATCCGAGCCGTTCCGCATACTTTTTCGAGAGCTTCCCCGCCACGCTTCCTCCCGGTCGAATCTCCGGCAGGAGACGGCGCGGAATTTCCAGCGCGTCCGCTGCCAGGAAATCCCATCCCCCGGCGGAAAGGTCGAAGATTCCCCACGAAGCGGCGTCAGCCGGATCGGTGACCGGCGCTTCGAGATTCGCCAGACGGCAGACCAGATAATCCATGATCGTGGATGCGTATTCCCATGAGGCGGTTTCTTTTCCCAGCCTCGCCAGCGTAGCGGCGCCGAATCCATCGTAAAGCATGTGCCCGGATCGAGTGGAAAACTCCGGAAGAAGGCCCTGTTTCCCGCAACGGCGATCCTGCCAGGTCACCAGGGGAAAAACCTGTTCCCGGTTCCAGCCGAGGACGGAGTGCATCTGGCCGGTTACTCCGATCGCTTTGACTTTTCTCCGCAGTTCCGCCGAAAGAAAACGGATCGATTCGAATACCACTTCCAATAATTTGTTCGCGTCCTGTTCCGCAGCGTTTTCCTCCGCGAGGAGGTCTGCGTGATGTGTCTGCGAATGGACATCCAGCAGACGTTGTTTTTTCGTGTCATACAGAACGGCCGCACTTTTAGTGGTACCAAGATCGAGTCCCATTACAAGCATGAGGTCACCATGTGAAGACTTTCAGATCCCGGAACGAGACCTTCCCGTCCCGCGCGTAAAGCGCAGTAAGGCTTCCCGGGAAATCATAGCCGGGGGAAACAACCGTCCGCCTGCCGTTGATCTCCAGGTCGAGCACGTCCTTTGTCCGCAGGAGCCGGAAGGAGACGGTTCCGCTTCCCATGTCCACCCGCCGGATTTGCGCGTTGGAATCCAATTCGACGATCCGGGTTTCCGGTTCGAAGGAGGCGACACGCTTGAACACCTGGTCCTCGCTCATGACGACGAGGCCGAATTCAGCGGTTCCCGGCTGAAACGAAACGGTTCCGTCGAGGCGAAATTCATCCGGAAAAGTTCCGATCTCCCGAATCCCGATTCCGTTCTTTCCTTCCAGCGAAACCGGTTCCAGCACCATCTCATTGGCGTTCGGGATCATTTCTCTAACGAATGACGTACCAAGGGAGCCGTCGCGTTCCCGGATCAGTTCCCGGAAGACGGTCCGTCCTCCGAAAAGACAGGAGCCGTTTTCCCACGTCGGGACCCATCCTGTGCCGATTCTGCGCCCGTCCTTCCAGGGAGTTGTTTTCATGACACAGCAGTATCGGGAGGCGGGAACGTCGTTGGGGGGGATTTCCCAGGGACCGAAGGGCTCTTCCGAACAGCGGATATGGGTTTCCCATGCGGAGTTGTAAGAGTAATAGTAACGGTCACCCAGCGGAAATAGTCACAGCATTCCGGAATGCGCCAGGAACGCAGGAAGGGGGTCTCCCGCCGGTAATGGATCAGGTCGGCGGTGGTGAAATGTGCCACCTCGCCGATCCGCACCGGGATGGGCCCGCCTGTATCGACGGTTCCCGAAGACATCAGGATATGGACCAGACCGTCTTCTCCGACGAAAGCCTTCGGATCGCGGAACTGTCCGGAGCTCTCCGCGGGCGTCTTCAGGTCCGGCATCTCCCATTTTTGAAAGGTTCTCCCGCCGTCGTCGCTGACCGCAATGCGGAATTCCTCTCCCTGAAACGACCGGGAACGCAGGGAATAGAAGGCGAAGACCCTGTCCTGATATTCCAGCATGGAACCGGTGCAGTTGCTGCATTCCCCGTTCTCGAAATCGAGGGACAGGGCGATCGGCTCATGTTCCCAGCGGACCAGATCGGAGCTGACCGCATGGGCGAACTGGTGTCCGCCAAGGTGCCCGACAACCGGATGATTGTGGTGTCCGATATCCAGAAGATAATAAAGGTGAAAAACACCGTCTTTGTAAAACGGCATACAGTCCCCGACGAAGGAGTTGCCGTTGGGTTTCCAGTGATTCATTTTCTCAGAATTCATTTATTTTCTCTCTTGATAATCTTGTTGTATTCCAATATGTTTTCCAGAAAAACGCCCCGGTTGCCGAATAGATCGCCGGTCAGAACCACCATCCCTTTGCCTAACGGACGCACAAGGATAAACGGTTTTTCCTCATTGGTGCTTTTTGTCTTCTGCTTTGCCAGAACTTCCCATTTTTCCGGATCGGCAGGGGTGAAAACCCCCGCCGGAGTATACCATGAGGCAGACGACAGTTTATTCGGTATTTTCGAGAAGGAATTGTCTGTGAACCAGGACGGCCTGCGAAGGGTTCCCACGTCGTTCTTGTATTTCATCCGGTAGGAGGGGTCCTGGAACTGTTCGTGGAGTTTGTCCACCCAATAGTAGCACTCGAACACGGCAACGGCTCCGTTTTTCACTGCCGGGATGAGTTTTTTATGATAAAAATCCATGGGCAGTTTATTCTGATAGGTTTCAATGAAGATCAGTTTTGCATTGGAAATATCTGCATTTACCGCTTCTTCCGGGCCGAGGAAGCCTTTTGCCTGCCAGCCGTGTTTGATGAGTTCCGATTTTGAATTCTGGAAATTCCGCCCCTTGCCGTGAGGACACGAAATCCATACCAGAGAAGAATCGGCGGATGCTTTTTCAGAGAAAAACACCGTTGCCGCCATATTCAAATCGCGGTAAACAGGAGCCGGGAACCCGCAGGCCTCCGGCTTGCTGTTGCGGATTACGGTGATCCGCCAGGAATCCCCCCCTTTCGGCATTTTTTCACCGAGAGAAAGGAAAGGAATCGTGATTTCCGCGATCCACTGGTCTTTTTCCATGTACATCACGGCCTTCCAATCGGGATTCCAGCCGGGGGCGTCCCCCATGGCATCATAGGTTCCGCCCGCGGCATTGACTCCGAACTGACGGTAAGGCGTGCCGTCGTTCAAATCCAGGAATATCTCAATATTGTCACTTTCCCAGAAGTTGATGTCTTTTCCCTGTTTTCCTTTGCGGAGATTCTCCATGTGCGGTTCCTTGCTGACCACTTGAATGTGGAGAGCGTCTTTCGACCAGAACATCCGGATATCCGTCGGAAGATGTTTCCCATTTTTGCTTGAGACGGGCAGTTTTGCAAGGTTGCTGAAATCATGATCTGCAGGCAAATTTGGAAGGCAGAGAGTCACCGCGTCATCATTGGCGATGTTATAGAAATTTTCCCACCGTCCGAACAGAGCCTTTTCCAAAGCGATTTCCGTCAGCGCCCGTTTTTTCTGCGGCGAGTCTGGATTCCGTTTGACGGCGTTTTCCGCTTCCGTGAATTTCTTCCTGGCAAATGTGATCAGATTCCTGTTCAGGAGTTCTTTCGAGGCTCCGGCCGGAGAGTTGAGAAAATATCCCAGATGGAACTTCATATGGTCCCATGCCTTTGCCATGCTCTGGTGGTAGGCAAATATGGCGTCTCCGCCGGCTCCGTAAACGGTGTTGCACCAGTCTTTCAGCAATGTGTCAATGTCCGCGTCCGGATTCCACATCAGTTGGGCATACATATAGTTGGAAAGACGGTGGTTTTGCTGCGGCAGTTCTTCCCGTTTCGCATTTTTCGGATAACCGACGCCAAGTTCCGTTTTTATGCAGACCAGTTTCAGGTCGCGGTAGGTCTTCATGGCGTCGGCAATCAGATTCCAGAACGGAAGATACATCGGGGTGTTGAACACGTCGAACTCGTATCCGTAGATTCCCATCGGCGCTTTCGCCTGCCAGCGTTTCAGTTCCTCCATTGATTTTTGATTGATACGGCATTGGGGATCGTTCAGCTTGTGGACATAGCAGCGGTTATACTGGCAGTATTGCACATACTCAAGCTTGAATCCGAATGTCCTCCGGATTATTGGAATGGTAATCTTCCATTTCATTGGAATCGCCGCCGGGTTCATGTATAACGGGGTGCAACTTTAAACGCCAACCCGTAATTCGTTCGAACTTCCCTCCGGCAACGGTTTTTACCGTGATGGATTCCGGGATAGCGAGCAGACCTTCGTCGCCATTGCAAAGGCCTCTGACGGCATGAAGCGAAGCCGGACGGCTTCATTTTTTTTGCAGAGCAAAAAATGGTCGCCCTTTTATAGGCCAGCTTAACTTTTTCTCTGTGAGCTCAACCTCGTGAAAAGTTCATATCCCGTCAGCCACTGCCCGGTTGAATATGAACCTTGATGCTGAATTTTCGCTTCCCCCTCAAGTCTAAGTTCGGGAATGGCGAAAACGGCATAAAAAAGCGCTGAACCTTCGTCCTTTACTTTGAGCATCGTCTTCCATTCCCCCCGTTATTGGGAATTCCCTTTTGCCGTATGAATCGAGACGATAAGAACAACGCGGAAATTCCGGCAAAATGTTTCCATGCGACTATAAACGGCTGAAAAGAACCCAAAAATGGTCCAAAACGATAAAATAATTATGCTATTTTGAAAAAAATCGATTTTTTTTAATTCCTTATTATGAGTGTCTTGCATTATATAAACATAGATAAACATATTAAACATGGTGCTTTTGTGCTTTTTTGTTGAGAAATCGGCATAATTTTTCCGTTTTTCCCCCCCCTATATATAGAGGCATGTTTTTTTTAGAAGCCCCCCATGATCCTGTCCTTTCTCAGGGGATTCGCCGAATATTTTCAAGAGAATTT
>CAYWZD010000283.1:0-5788 GCA_964462755.1 uncultured Victivallales bacterium
TCAAGGGCGGCTGCCGGACGCGCGGAGCGTTCGAATCGCAATACATGTGCGTGCCGAACCAGGCGAGCGGAGAGCAGCTGATCGCGGCCGGAGAATTGACTGCCGCGCAAGGCAGATTTGAGATTCTCTTCCGGCGGTTTGAAAACGGCGTCGACAGCGGAGATTTCTTCGATGCGATCTTCTGGGCGCGGATTTTCGGAAATGCGCGCTATGCGATCGGGGTGGATATCGCAAGGACCGGTGACCTGACAAGTATTTTTGTCAACCGGAAAGATGCCGAAATGTATCGCCTGTATGCGCTTGTCACGATGAAGAATTGCAAGTTTTCGCTACAGGAAAAAATCATCGGGGCGATGTTCGAAAGCAGTTACAGCATCGTTGGATGCGGTGATAAAACGGGTCTTGGCATGGCGATGTGCGAAAGTCTGGAAGACCGTTTTCCGGAACGCTTTACAGGCATAAACTTCGGCGCGTCAAAGGTTGCGCTCGGAACGACGATGCAATCCATTTACGAACAGCGCCGGCAGCTGATCCCGATCGACCGGCCTGAAATCTCAGCGGATATCGCGGGGATCAAGAAAGCGTCGACGGCCGGCGGAAAGCTGACTTTTACGGAAGAAAAGAACGAGCTTCTGCCCGATTCGCATTGCGATATCGGCTGGAGCAACGCCCTTTCGATCTACGCCGGGGAAACGATCGACAACCTTGGTCCGTGCAACCTTGAACCGTGCGCAATCCCCTCGGAGGCGAGGTGCCGCCGGAATGACTTCAATGAACCTGATAGGATGAAGCATCATGAAATATCAAAAACAACCTGGCCGGTCTAAGGCTCCGGCACCGGATTCCGGGCGCTGGGTTTTGCCCGAGCCGTCCGACCGGTACCGTTATGCCAATGCGGCCAGTTATACGCCCCAGCGGCTCGGGGAGATCATCGCCGCGGCGAATTCCGGCGACACGGAGCAGCTCTGCGTCTGCGCGCGCGAAATCCTCGAGCGGAACTGGGATGTCATCGCCGCGCTGGACCAGCGGGCGGAAGCCCTGCTGGGGGCCAAGTGGGAGATTCTTCCCGGCGGGAACGGCCCGAACGACAAGGCCGCCGCGGAAGCCTTCCGGGCGCAGCTGGAGAAATGCGGCGCGCTGACCGGGCTGGACACATTTTACGATCTGGTGCGGAATCTGGAGGATGCCGTGGTGTATCCGTTCGCGGTCTCGGAAATCATCTGGGAGCCCGGCGGATCGATCAGCGGTTTCCAGCACGTCGATCCGTGGCATTTCACCTTGCGCGACAGCTATGTCCCGATGCTTGTCTCGGACGAGCATCCGAACGGCGAACTTCCGCAAAAATACAAATACGTATTTCATCAATCGCGGAAAACGGTGGATCCGGCGCGGTCCGGACGCATCCGCGTCCTGGCCTGGCTGCATCTTTTCCAGAACTGGCCGATCAAGGATCTCTTCAGTTTCGTCGAGCGGTTCGGCATGCCGTTTGTGGTGGCGAAAGTCGACCGGAAGACTTGGGATGACGAGCTGGCCAAGGTCCAGCGCCTGATCAAGAGCTTCGGGCCGTCCGGCGGCGGCGTGTTCACAAAATCGATGGAAGTGGAGCTTCTGCAGGCGGCCAACACCGGAAGCGACAATATTTATCTCAAGATACTGGAATACACGCGGGAGGCGATCTACCGTCTGCTGCTCGGCCAGACGGCCTCCAGCAGCGGCGGGGGCGGACTCTCGGGCGACACAGCCCAGTCGGAGGTCCGGCAGGATATCCTGGAATCGGACGCCCGGGCGGTCGAAGCGACGATTTACGCGCAGATCGCGGCACCATGGACCGGGTTCAATTTCGGCCCGTCCGCGGCGGTTCCCCGGATTCATTTCAAGGTCGAGCCGCCGGAAGACATGGCGGCCTTCACAACGATGCTGCAGGGGGTCTACAACAGCGGCTTTCTGGCTGATCCGGCGGAGGTCGGGAAAAAGGTCGGACTTACGTTGACTTTGAAGCCGGAGCCTCCGCAAGTGCCCGGAATGGGGTTTGGATTACAAACGCCGGCAGAGGCGACCGCACCGGACGCCGCGCCGCTCGCCGCCGATCCGAAAAAAAAAAGCGGTGAACCGGATAAACCGGGCGCGGCGGAACCGCGTTTCGTGAGGGTGGGGTTTGAAGAGATGTATAACGGCGGTCCGGCCGCGGGGGATAAGAAAAAAAGTGAGGAGCGGCAGGTTGCCGACGCTCTGGTCGAATGGCTGACGCCTCTGTCGGAGGCGCTCCCGGAAGTGACGGATGAAAGAGAAATGTCCGATGAGGCCTTCGGCAAGGCGTTGGCTGCCTGCGCGGATGGAAAGAGGCTCGGAGACCTTGAGCCGCTCATAAAGGCACAGGAAGGACTGATTTACCGCGATCTTGCGGAAAGCAAAACAGAAGGAATGCGGAAATGACATTCGACGAGGCCAACGACTGGATCGCGTCCCGGCAGTCCAAGACGACCGATATGACCTCCCGCGAGATTTCCAAGGCCGTGCCTCCGAAAATTGCCGCGCACTGTTTTTACTCCGCCCGGGTGGCGCAGGAAAACGTGCTCGGAAAAATCAGGGATGTGTCCGACCGGTTCAGTCGCGGCGAGATCAGCCAGGCGGACGCCCGGAGTGAACTCCGGAGCTGGCTGCGGTCGAACGGGCAGGACGATGGAACCGCGAGCGTGAAGAATCTGGCGAGCAAGGCACGGGTCGACCTGATTCTGCGACAGAATAAGCGTATGGCGGTCGCGGTCGGCAAGTATCAAACCGACCGGGATCCGGCGGTCGAGGCGCGCTTCCCGGCGTGGGAATACCATACCGGGCGCAATCCGCGGGACACGCACGCGGCGCTGAACGGACGCGTATTTCTCAAGTCCGATCCGATCTGGCGGAAGATTTACCCTCCCTGGGAATATAACTGCAACTGCTGGGTGACCAACACGGACAGGTCGCCGGACGGGACGATCACCGTGGAGGATGTGCAGCCGTCGACAAGCGGCTATCGGTTCGATCCCTCCGATGCTTTTGAGGATTACAAGGTCGACAATTACCAGTTCGGACGCACGGAACCCGCGATCGTCAAGGCGCGCGGCGAGGCGCAGGAACTGTCGCGGTCCGAGCTCAAGAAGATGTATCAGGACGTTGACCGGCGCCAGCCCGGAATCGTCGAGCAGGCGGACGACTACTGGGGGAGTCTGAAACCCGAGGAGCGGGAACCGATCATACGCTATACCGCGGGCGATCAGTTTGCACTCAATAAGGCATCCCGGGGAAAGGCCAATATCACAAATCAGGCGTCGGACGAAATGGACAAGGTGTCCGCCCTGCTGGACAAGGCTCCCAAATATACCGGACAGGTCTACCGGGTCATCAATCTGGACGCGGATGCGCAGGTGACCAATCTGCTGAATGATCTGGACAGCAATATCTGGGGACTGAAAGGCTTCAACTCGACATCCGTCTCGATGGATTCCGCGAAAAAGTATCTGGACCCCGAAAGAATCGGCGTGGTTTTTCACGTTGTTCGAAGCCGGAACGGAGCTTTTGTCGGGCATTACAGCCACATCAACACGGACAAGGAGGTGCTTTTTGACCGAAAATGCAAATTCAGGGCTTTACAATCGTGGGAACCTGGTTATATTAAATCAGACGGCTGGAAAGACGGCCTCATCCATATAGCCATTGTGGAGGCATGATATGCAGGTTGAATATTACGAACCGACCAGGCGGGATAAACTCCGCGCGGCTGCTTTCCGGGAAACTCCCGGAGGAAAAGCATCCGCGCAGCGGGCTCGTGACGCATGGGAAAAAGTGGTCGAATGGAGACGCAAGCACGGCATGCCAGTCCCTTCCGAATCCTCCGAAAAAGAGGACGCGCCCCGCTGACCTGACCTGAAAAACTTTTGAATTCCGCACACCGGTGAAATACCCTGTGTGTTTTTTTGCGTACTTTTGCGCGAAATGAAAGGAGACCGTATGCGCATCGGCATTACGGTCGATCTCCGCGACTTTCTCACCGCTGCCGAGCGCATGAAGCTTGAGGGACGCCTTCCCGAGTTCGTCGCCAAGACGCTGGCGGCATCCGCCCGCGATCTTGCCTACGACAACGCCGCCAGACAGGGCGGCAAGAGTTTCTGGCTGGAGCTGGCCGAGGGCGTCCGCGCCAAGGCGGACGGGCTGGAAGTCACGATCGACCACAAGACCAATGACAAAAACCACCTCGCGCAGCATGTGCATGAGGGCGGCGTCATTCGCCCGCAAAACGCCCGGTATCTGGCGATCCCGATCGACAAGGACGTCTACGGAGAAAAAGCCAGCGCTCACGCATGGAAAACCGATGACGGGGATCCGATTTTTGTGGTCAAGAAAAACGAGGGGCCGCGCGGACGGGTGTTCATGGCTGAAAAAACCGGTAAAAAAGGCAAGCTCAAAATGCTGTATGTGCTGACCCGGCAGACCAAGCCGCAGCGGGCGCGTCCGTGGTGGCCGAAGGACGAGGAATTCCGGGCGCTGGCCGAACGCGAGACAAACTGGTGGCTAGCGAAGTATCTACCGAAAACAATTTAAATAACAAAAGGTTTGCGCAAATGGGTGTTCCGAATGATTTTTTTCTCGATGGGTCCGTGTTCGGTTCCGGACCGCCCGAATCGGTCCGGCGCGACGCGGCGGGCGTTCCGGTCGCGTGGCGGCTGCTGAAAGCCGGGAAGCTTTCCTGGATCAAAAGCGGCGTTGAGGACGCGGCGGACATCACCAGGGAGCGTCTGGCTCAGGCGATCGACTATTTCAATCGGAAGGGCGAGAAGGTTCCGATCGACAGCAGTCACTACCTTTCCGCGCTCGCCGATCGGCACAAGATCCCCGAAAGCGAGGTGGAGCGTCTGATTCCGGGCGGCGCGGCCGCGATGGGATACGGACAGCTCGCGCTCTCGGCGGACGGCTCGGAACTCTGGATCGACAAGATCGACTGGAAGGACCCCGCCTACAAGCTGCTGAAGGACGGCATTTACAAATATTTCTCCCCGATGATCCGGGGATTGAGAAACGGGCCGTTCCGCGTGACCTGCGTGGCTCTCGAAAACGAACCCGCGATCAACGATCTCGACGAACTTGCGGCGCAAGCCGCCGATGACATCAACCCGATCCGGCGAGCCGTAAAAGGCCGACTTTCCGAATCCAAAAAGAAAGGGAACAAAATGGATCCCAAACTCATGAATGCCTTGAAGAAACTTTATCCGGGCTGCGACGTGCTTGCGCTGGCGGCCGAAGATCCTGAAACCTCGAAGAAGGAACAGGACAAGGCCGCCCTGGCGGTGGAAGACACCGCCGCCATGCTGACCCAGCTGCGCGACCTGCTCAAGCTCCCCGCCGACGCCGATCGCGCCGCGATCGAGGCCGCCCTCAAAGGCGTGCTTGCAAAGGCCGGCAGCGCCGACACCGCGCAGCAGCAGCTGAACGATCTCGCCGCATCCGCCGAAAAGAAGGAAAAAACGCGACTGATCGAAGAGGGCAAGCAGGCCGGAAAGCTCACGGACGCGATGCTTCCCTGGGCGGACACTCAGGACAGCAAGGCGCTGAGCGCCTATCTCCAGCACGCTCCGGTGGTTGTGCCGGTCGGCCAGCTTCCCAAGACGCCCCGCAAGGATGAACCCGCGGACGCCGTGGCGCTGACGGCGGAGGAAAAAACGATTTGTCGTTTAGCGCACGTCAAAGAAGAAGATTATTTCAACGCAAAGAAAGGATCGAAAGCATGAGCGCACTCACGGAAGACAGGGGAACC
>CAYWZD010000284.1:0-5744 GCA_964462755.1 uncultured Victivallales bacterium
GGGGAACGGTCCTCGTTGGTGCTGTGCTGTCCCATATAGCGCTGCTCCAGACAGATGGCCGCGACGCCGCGTTCCAGACAGCCGATCGCGAAATCGCGGTCGCCCTCGATCTGTTTCGGGGCGGTTTCATCCTTCCATTCGACCCCGATGGAATTATGCATTCCGGTGGAATGTCCCTGAAGACAGATGAAAGTCTTGTAGGGTGGCTTCGCCTTCTTCGGCAGGCACACATAGGCAAACGTCAGGAAGCCCGGCTCCGTTTCGAAAGCGATCTTCTCGATCGTTCCAAGTTCGACTTTGTGTTTCCAGAGCGATTCGGGAACAATCGGTTTACGGTCCAGCGCCAGAAGCTCATCCAGACCGATCAGACGGGTCAGAGCCCCTTTCGCCGCACGTTTCCATCTCGAAAAAGATTTGAATCTTTCAAAAGAATACTGTCCCTCAAGCGGGGTTGAAATCCGGTTCATGATCCTCGCGGTCCTTTCAAAATAGGTTGGATATTACTATACACGAACAACCATTTTTTTGCAATGCCCGGATTCCGCAAAAACCGCATGGAATGATCGAATCCGGAATCAGGCGGACAGGGCGGAAGTGTTTCGGGGACAGTCGATCCGCGATGCGGGAAACGCCGCTTTTACAGGGGACCGGCAGAAGGAATGGACCGGATGAATTCCGGATGCAGAACCCGGCATTTCAGAAGTTCCCGCACCGGCGTCTCCGGTTCCCCCTCCTCGATGATTTCGATCAGCTTTTCCGCGCCGACGGCCCCGATCTGGTACAACCGCTGGTCGACGGTGGCGAAACGGAGTTTTTGAGATACGCCCGTGATTCCGCCGAATCCGGTTACGAGAATCTGTTTCATCAGGGAAGGACCTCCGAGCATGATTTCCTCCAGCAAGCAGATCGCGTCATTGTCGTTTTCCGTCACGATGGCCGTGACATCCGGAAAAGATTTCAGAATTTTCGGCAGGACATCGGCGGCGCTGGAGGGATCGCCGTCACGTCCGCGGAAGAAACGTTTTTTGACATCGGGGACTCCCGCTTCGGTCAATGCCTTTTCGAATCCCCTCTGGCGCTGTTCCGCGGTGAATACGGACGATTCGGTCAGAAACAGGGCGATCTGGCGGTGTCCCGCCGCCGTCAGGGTTTCGATGATCTCCCTTGCACCCCCGGCGTTGTCGGCATTCACGGAGTGATGTATCCGGTCGTGATCGGGAAACTCGTGGTTGGCATACAGGACGGGAAGCCGGGGCGGCGCATGGATGGTTCCGTAGGTGCAAGTCAGAATTCCCTTGTAGGGAAGTGTGGCGAGTTGTTCGAGATAGAACGGCAGTTCCTTCGGGGGGGGCGTGAACACAGTAAACAGATATTTCCGCGTCAAGGCGCTTTCGACCGCTCCTTTGAATATGGAGGCAGCATAGTTGGTTCCCACGGCGCCGACATAAGCCAGCATTCCCTTCGGAAAGGGTTCCGTGCGGAGAACATGCGTGCCGCCGCCGCGAACGGACCGCAGCAGCAGATTTTCCCCGACCAGGGCGGTCACGATTTTATTGGCGGTGGTCTTATTGATGGAAAAACGTCCGGCAAGTTCGTATTCCGAAGGAAACTTCGCGCCGACGGGATATTTGCCGTCCGCCAGTTCTTTTTTCAGAAAAGCCGTCAGTTTCGGAACAATGGAATATTTCTTTTCATCGGTCATGGATCGGACTCCTTTCATTCTTCCTTCTCTCCCGGTAATATATCTCCAAAAGTAGATGATTCAAGTTTTCAAAAAAGTTTTTTGACATTTCCCTTGATTTTTCTTCAAATCCATCTATAATAGTTTATTGGATTAGTTCAAAAGCAAATGATCTACTTTTAAAACAGATAAAAAAAGGAAGCTGATAAAAATGAAAAGGTTCACATTGATCGAACTCCTTATTGTAATCTCGATTATTGCGATTCTGGCCGGTTTGCTGCTTCCCGCGTTGAATTCCGCACGGAAAAGAGCCCAGGGAATCAACTGCGCCGGTCAGCAGAAACAGCTCGGTTTCGCTTTCGCCCAGTACTCGGTCGACTACTATGACTATTATCCCTGCCGTCAGCAATACCGGACGACCGAGGGCAGCGGATACCTCAGCAATACGGAAAAGGGTCCCATCGTCTGGACAACGGCTTTGTATGGATATTTAGGAATGCCGACTGTCGGAAATATTTACAGCTACTGGTATGAGCCTCCGAAAAACAATCCTTTCCGCTGTCCTTCCCTCCGCACTACGCAGACGGCAATGATCTATACCGCCTACGGATACAATACACGTCTTTTCGGAGAAGACGAGAAGATCACGACTCCGGCGGCCTACCGCCAGAAAATCCTGACCGTCAAACGACCCGCCCGCAGTGTGGTTGTGACCGACACCTGGTATGAGACCGACACCCTTGCCCACCGGGAAATGGCCAAATACGTCATTGAAGGCAACAATGTCTGTTACCGTCACGCCCGCAAAGCCAACGGGCTTTTCTGTGACGGACACGTCCAGTCGGATGGTCCGGAACTGTATTACATCGCATATTACTGGAATTCCTATTTCCCCTACAACCTCAATAATCAAGCCGCCGGATACGCTGCCGGCGCCGCTCATGGAACTTATACAGCCGGTTATTATCCTTATGATTGATCTTTTCGCAAACTGTTATTTTAAGGAAAGGATTTTCTTTATGAAGAAACGGGATCGGGCGGGGAGCTTTTTTACTCTTTTCGCCCTGTCTCTCTCGGAGCCCATGATGTCCGGAACAAGGCGCTCATGCCCATTGACTTTCAGAAAGTAACGAAACAGGCGTCTACCCTCCTTGTCAAAGACGGGAACCCCGCGTTTGTGATCGTAACAGACAAGGATGCGGGAAACCGGATGCAGAAAAAAACAAGCCGCAAAAAAAAAACTCAACAGGAGATTGCAATAATGAACCGTCTCAAAGAAATTCTGAACGAATCCGCCTCCGAACTGGTTTCCCCCGATCCGGGGGAAGATTATAAAATCTACGATTTCAATCCAGATCCGCTCGCCTCCATGCCTTTTCTGGAATTCGCCGGACGCCTGCCGGGAAAAGACAGCCTCGAGATTCCGGAATCCCCCCTCGGGATCGGATTCGAAACGCTTGACCGCCGGACCTTCGAACCGTTGGAGATTCTTCCGCTGCTGGTGCATACCGGCGTGAAACACGCCCGGTGCCAGACCGGATGGCTCCGCTGTGAAAAAGAACGCGGAAAGTTCGATTTCGCGTGGCTGGACGAAGTGGTGGACGGTCTGGCCGCGATCGGAATCCGGACGTGGTTCAGCCTCAGCTACGGCAATCCGCTCTATACGCCGGACCGGAAATGCGAGGAAGCGATCGCCGCGGCGGAAAAAGCCGGAAAACCTGTTCCGGGCTGGGCGCGCGGATATGTCGGACTGCCCCCTTGTTACTTCGGGAAAGAGGCCATGAAAGGATGGCTCCGCTACGTCAAGGCGCTGGCGGAGCATTTCCGGGGCCGGGTGTCGGAATGGGAGGTCTGGAACGAACCCGAGGCCTGCTGGAGAAAGAACGAAGATAATGTCGCTGCGGAAGAAGGCATTCCGGCCGCCGCCCGCGATTATGTGAATTTCGTGCGGGTGACGGCGGAAGCGGTCCGGAGCGTGATTCCCGATGCGAAAATGGTCGCCGACGTGGCCCAGACCGGCACCACCTACATCCGGGAACTCGGGAAAAACAAACTCGGGGAAGTAATCGACGTCTTCAGCTATCACTTCTACGGGTCCGTCCCCGAGGATTTTCTCCGGAACCGGATCGATCATATCCGCGCAAACCTCGAAATTCCCGGACGGAAACTGGAAATCTGGCAGGGCGAAAGCGGACGCGCCAGCGGAAAATGTTCGCTTTTTTCCATGCCGACCGAATACAATCAGGCAAAATACCTTCTGCGGCGGCACCTCTCCGACTTCGCCTGCGGGGCAACCCTTACCTCTTTCTTCACGGCGGTCGATCTGCTCCATTATTATACGGATTGTGCCGATTCCTATTTCGGAATCATTCACGGACGCACGCGGACTCCCAAGCTGGCGTATTTCGCCATGCGCACGCTCGGCTGGCTGTTCGACGGTCTGAAGCCCGCGCCGGAGTTTTTCTGCGGATTCGAGCCCCTGACGTTTCATCAGTTCCGCAGTTCGCTTCCCTACAACGTCAAAACACTTTCCATGACCCGGAAGGGGGTGCCCGTCTTCGCCTTCTGGCTCCCGGAAAACGTGGATATTTCCGCACAGACCGTCCCCGGCATCCTTCACATCACCACGGAAGATGTTCCGCTTTTGAAAAATCCCGTATTCCTGGACCCGATCCGCGGAAACGTCTACGCGTTCAGAAACGAATTTGCCGAACGGAACCTGAATTTCAGTTCCTTTATCGGGGCGCAGAAGTTCGGGCCGATCTCCATTCCGGACTTTCCGCTGCTGATTTCGGACGCCTCCCTTTTCGAACAAGAATAAAACGGCATCCCGCCGTCGCTCCGGATTCCATCCAACTGTCAGCACAATGTCCGGATGCGCGCCTCGGCACGCATCCGGCGGGGCGTCTTCCCGAAATAGCGGCGGAAAAGAAACGTCATGCGGCTCTGGTCGATGATCCCGCAACTCTCCGCAATGGTCCCGAAAGGAACGTCCGAGCCCTCCACAAGACGCTGGGCGGCAGACACCCGGAGCCGCTGAAGCCAGTCGCTGAAAGGAAAACGCACCTCCTCCGAAAACAGATGCAGGAAACGGGAAAGACTCAAACCGACACGGGACGCCAGAAATGGAGCGGTCAGTTTTTCGGAACTATGTGCCCTCATATACCGTGCCGCCAGAAGAATCCGGGAGTCCTCCGTCGGAACGGGCGGCAGCAGAGGATCGCTTTCCTGAAAAAGGAGTCCGGCCAATTGACGCGCCATCATCTCCTCCAGAAACTTTCCCAGCGCCAGGAGCCTCGCCTCCTCCATTACGGGAAGCAAACTCCGTTCTTTCCGGAATTCAGAATATCCTGCCGCGGAAACGTCCGCGAACGTCCCGGCGAAAAGGATTCCGGCGAAACGATTCTCAGGAAACCACGGGACGGCCAACTCCACACATCCGCAATGACAATGCAGAAGGAACGGTCCGCGGACCCGGAGCGCCTGGGCAAAAGCCGTCCGGCGGTGGCTCTGCAAGCACAAACGATGCATTCCCGTAGCGTCTTTCAACTTTTTACAGAGGGAAATCCGGTCATGTTCCGTCTGGACGGGCAGGACGCTCAACAGCAGGGAACTGTCCAGAAAATGCCAACAGAATCGAATCCCGCCGAACCCCTCCAGCGACTCCAGCGATTTTGAGAATTCCAGCAGCGGCGCAAGCATTTTTCCTCCAGCATTATCTAAGGCATATATAGCATAATATATATAGTTCATTTCGATTTTTTCAAGTATATTGTCCATAGAAACTTCAAAAAGGCAAGGAGTCAGCCATGAAAATCACAGACATCAAGACTTTCGTATGCGACGCGTTCCGTACCAACTGGACCTTTATCAAGGTCGAAACCGACGAAGAGGTGCACGGGTGGGGAGAAGCCTCCCTCGGCACCCAGGAAATGGCGCTTTCCGGGTGCGTGGAAGACCTCAAACGCCTCATCGTCGGACGCAATCCGCTGGAAATCGAGAAAATGTGTTTCGAGGTCTACCGCGACATCTACTGGAAAGGGGGTCCCGTCCTGACCTCCGC
>CAYWZD010000285.1:0-5742 GCA_964462755.1 uncultured Victivallales bacterium
CCCGGGTGCCGCTGTCTTCGGTCGAGGAGAGCCATACGCTTCTCGGAAAAACCGTTCTGCGGGTTGCTCTCGGATGTGAAACGGAGATCCGGGATGACGGAAAAGGCAATTACCTGATTCCGCCCCGGCTGGTGCTGCGACGGTCGGTCTTCAACCGGAAAACGAATCTTCCAGCCGCACCCGGGGAATCGACATGAATTGTCTGTCATAGCATGAAAAGCGGCGGAAACGGGCAGAAATGCTGAAAATATGCAAAAATAAAAAAGAAGACAAGGAGGTTGTGTATGTCCAATAGACAATTTACACTCATCGAGCTTCTGGTCGTAATTGCGATCATCGCCATTCTTGCCGCCATGCTGCTGCCGGCTCTCGGGAAGGTGCGCCAGATGGCGTATGGAACGGACTGTGCGAACACCCAGAAGCAAACCGGACTCGGGTTCATTCTGTATGCCGACACTTACAACGACTGGGCCATTACGGGGTATTATCCCTACACTGGCAATACGGCAGCCAGTCCCCGAACGACCTGGTACAGTTTCTACTATGAGGGCAATCCTTATGCGGGAAGCGTCATTCTCTGGAACTCGAAAAACATCGGGAAAAGGCAAACCTGCCGGTCCGCCGTGGTTTATAATGCTGAAAATAAAATCGTCAACGGAAGCGCGTCATACTATTATCTGCCCGGATACGCCTCCGCCAATGCCGCCCGGAAAGAATACGAGTGGATCACCAGTGGATATCTTGCCTTCAAACCGTCGTCGGTCAAGATGCCAAGCCGATTGTACTGGCTGAAATGCGGGTCCTCTTACCAAGACGACGTCTACCGTTTCTGGCATTCCGGTGCGGCCCAGCTCTTTTTTGTGGACGGGTCGGTCAAGCGTGTCCGGCAGGGCGAGATAAGACCCTACAACAGCGGCGGTTCTCCGGTGTGGGGGACGAGTATCGGATACTATCCGGCAAGCGGAACCCCGTGGCAATATTGAGTTCAAATATTTCTCATAAAAAAGTGAAAACAGTAAAAAAGGATGGAGAAAATGAAGGGACTTTTCATTGGAATTCTGGTGGTCGCCGGATGCTGGGGACTCAAATCTCAGGAAGTGGTGCAGGAGGTCGTGCTGAATGGGAATTTCACGGAAATTTCGGACGTGGCGGAAAAAGACAAATCTCACATCCAGAGTGTTCAATTCCCGAAATACTGGAGTGTGTACGGCGGACGGCTGGTTACCGAAAACAACAAGAACCGGATTGAACTTTCCGATTATCTTTATACGCTCCTCCGCATTCCTCAAAGTGAGAAAAGCACGAAACTCAAGGGTGAAGTCACGGTTTCCGGCAAAGGCACACTCAAAGTCTACCTCAGCGGCTGCATCCGGAAGCCGGGCGACAAAAGAGGATTCGGGAACGAACTGAAGCCGGTTCTGGGAGAATTCGCGCTTTCTGAAAAGGCGGCGGTGTTTCCGTTTGAATATGAGGCGGAACCTTATTCGCAGTATTATCTTGAATTCAAGCAGGCGGACGGCAATGCGCTGATCGAAAAAATCAGTTTCCGGAAATGAGTCATTCCGCAAAAATAAAGTATTGAAGAGGGAACCAATGAGAACAGGTTTATTTTGTGCTTCGCTTTTGTGCGCCTTCTGTACGGGCATATCCGCGGCTGAATTCAAAATCGTTGAAAACGGAAACGCCAATGCCGTCATTCTGACCAATCCATCCCCGACGGCGGAGGAATTCACCGCCGAAAAGGAGTTGTCCGACTACCTGAAAAAGATTTCCGGAGCTGCCGTTTCCCGTTATGCGACCAGCATCCTTTATGCGGACCGGATGAATCCGGAAAGGGTGAAAATCGTTCTCGTCACGCTGGAAAACGGGCGGAAGATTCTCCCGGCCGATGTTGTGAAAAAGCTGGAGGCGACGGACAATCCGGAGGCTTTCTGCATCCGGAGTGCGGAAATCCGGGAAGGCAAGTTCATCTATATCGCCGGACGCACTTCGCGCGGAGTCATGCTCGGAACGTATGCCTTCCTTGAAAAATATCTCGGAGTCCGCTGGTTTCATGCCGGAGAGGAAGGAGAATACTGTCCGAAAAACAAGGACATCGTTCTTCATGACATGGATGATTTCCGGCAGCCGTGGCTTCGGAAACGCTTCCTCAATGAGTGGCGGGAATCCGTCAAGCCGTTTGCGTTGGACGATTTTCACCGCTGGATGACCCGGAACGGTTTTCACTGGAGGGAGAATTACAATCTCGGAAATTTTTCGCGTGAAACATCCGATTTTTCGGCGACCGGCGGATGTCTGCTCAAAGGCGGCGGACATTTGACTTTCGAGCTGGCTGTCCCGAAAGAACTTTTCCAAACCAGACCGGAGTTGTTTCCTCTTCAAAACGGAAAAAGGATCTGCAAGGAACGATCCCAGCGGTGTCTTGCGAATCCCGAAGTGCAAAAACGCCTGGCCGACTACATTGTCGACTACAAAAATTACTATAATCCCGAGTTCCGGATTTCTTTTCACGACTCGACCGACGGCTGGTGCACGTGTCCCGATTGCGTGAAAATGGGAACCGATTCCAATGGAAACTTTTCCTATTCGAATCTGGCGCATGTTTTTTGTTCGCAGATTGCGGACAGGGTGCTGAAAATCAATCCGGAGGCAAAACTTTCGTATGAAATATATTCGCAGTTCCGGCCGCTTCCGACAATCCGGAATTTCAAATACGACAAACGGGTCATAGGGGAATATTGTCCCCACCAGCGCTGTTATGTCCATCCGCTGGCGGAAGGCGAATGCAATGCGGAATTGTACAAACTGATGCTGGAATGGGCAAAAATCTCTCCGCTCGGGCTTTTCGACTACTATGCTTATTCCAACACGCCTTACTGTCCGCTGGAATATACTCTTGCCAAAGACATGAAGCTGTATGAAAAACTTCATCTTGAGCATTTTGTGGAAGACTGTTCCAACAAAGAGCTGCCGGTCCCGCATTCCAACTGGCCGTTCTATTACGTGTTGTCAAAACTAGCCTGGGACACTTCGATCGATGTCGAAAAACTGCTGGATGAAGCCTATACGCTTTATTACGGGGCAGCCGCCGAACCTATGAAAAAATATCACGCTTTCCGTCGTGAACTATGGGAATCCGCGCCCGGACATGCCATGTACGGAGGCGGGAAACGGTACGGATACTGTCTTACGGTGCCCGGAGCGGAAAAACGGCTTCTCGGACTTCTCGCGGAGGCGGAAAAACTTGCCGGGAATGATGCCGTTCTGAAAAAAAGAATCGCCTGGGACCGGAAATATCTGACCGAATTCTGGATCGCCGAAGCCGCCCGGATCAACCAGCAGACGAGCGGCACGTCCGCCGCGCTCCCCATCCGCCGGCTTTCCGGAACCATTCGGATCGACGGTGCGCTGGATGAGGATGCGTGGCGTTCCGCCCCTCTGATCAGCGGTTTTCTGGACATGAAAACAAAAGGAGAAGCGGCGGAAGAAACCCGTGTCAGAGTCCTGTATGATGACGATTGTTTCTATATCGGAATCGATGCCATGACGGAACACGCTTGGGGGCCTCTCGTAACTCTTGCAAAAACCCGCGACGGCGCCGTCTGGCAGGATGATTCCGTGGAGATTTTTCTTGTGCCTCCGGGAAAAGATTATTTCCATTGGATTGTCAACAGCGCCGGAGTGTTTTATGACGCCGGAATCAGGAACTCTTCTTTTGATTCCAAGGCCGAGGTGAAGGCCCGGGTCGGAAAAGACCGCTATACGGTGGAAATGCGCATCCCGGTGAAGCCTCTCGGAGTTTCGAAAATCTCGGAAGGAGAATTGTGGAAAATGCACTTTACCCGGGAATGCCGCAATCTCCAGCCTCCGAAAACCTCCGCAGGGAGTTCGATCGACGGAGTGCCTCCCCATGAGGAATCGCTCTTCCGGAAAGCCTCGCTGGGAACCCCGGTCACGAAAAACGGCGATTTTTCGGAGGTGTTGAAGGTTCCCGAGAATGAACGGAAACTGATGAAAAGCGATGAGTTCCCCCGATACTGGAAAGCCTATGGCGGACGTCTCATCAAAGCCGGAGGCAGAAACCATATCGAGCTGGAGGATTATTTATATACCCTGCTGACGCTTCCGGGAAACAGCAGCCCCTCCCGAATCGCGGGAACGCTTGTGGCGTCCGGGAGCGGCACCCTCAAAGTGTATTTGAGCGGCTGCATCCGGAAGCCGGGAGACAAACGCGGCTTCGGGAATGAACTCAAACCAGTGCTGGGAGAATTTGTCCTCACGGAAAAACCTTCCGCCTATCCGCTGGAATATACGGCCGAGCCGTATTCGCAATATTATCTTGAGTTCAAAGTAACCGGAGGAAAGGCGGTTTTGGAAAGCTGTGTCATGACACGCTGATTCCGCGGTTGTTCCCGGACTTTCTGCCATCATGGTGCATGATCCGGTTTTCAGTCTCCGGACAAATGCCTGTTTCCGGGATTGCAATCTTTTATGGAAAATGGTATAATATCTCAATGCGCTGACGCCGACCCTGAAGAAAGACCAGGCCGGAGGCGGAGCGCATTCATCGTCAAAATTTTACAGGGAGAAATCCAGAATGGAAAACATTGTCTTTTCCGATCGCTACGAAGATGCGGATTTTGTTTACAGGAAACTTTTCGACTATAATATTTCCAAGGTCGGTCCGCTTACCGTCGGGCACTTGAAGAAGAAAGAATCCATGAAAACCATTCTGGTTTGCTCGGAAACGGGAGCCCCGCTCGGAGGCATGGTGTATGAACAGAAAAGTCCAGAAGAATTGTATGTGGCTTATTTCTGGCTGCCGGAATCTCTCCGGGGACACGGGATGGGTTTGAAAATCATCGGCTTTCTCAAAAAGGAAGCCATCCGGCTGCATTGCAAAAAAGTTTCATTGTATACCTCCAGTTTTCAAGCCCCGGGATTCTATCATAAGATGGGCTTCCGGCTGACGCGACAGGAGCCGACTCCCAAATATCCAGCCTATACGGATTACTATTTCGAGTGGATTCCCGAAGAGGGTTGTGGGAATTGAAAAAAGAAGACAATCTGCTGTGAAGACATTTTTCATGCCGGAACAGTCATCGGGCAGATTATAAATAAGAGGATCGCCTTTTATGAATCACGATTTGAAGGCCGCCTGGATCCGAGAAATCGGAACCCCCGGGAAATATCATTTCGAACGGAATCTGAAAAAAGTCCGGGAGATCGATCATCCGGACTTCGACGGAGAACTGTATCTTCAGGCGAACGGACCGGATACGTTTCAGAAGCTCCTGAAGCTGTTTCCGAAAAAGATGACCGGAAAGAAGCCCGCGGTCGCGATTCCGTTCTATCATCCGGACGGGATGGTCGGCTTCGACCTTTCCACACGGAAACCGCTGCCGAAATTTCAGGGAATCACGATGGCGCTCGATCTGGTGAAACGCGGATTCATCACCGCGGCGGCGGACGCGTATCCCTTTCACTTTGCGGCGGACGATCCCGAGCTCGCACGGGCGGAGTTCAACTGTGATTTTTCCCGTTACGGGGACTTCGGGAGCTGGAAAACCGCCGGAGAAAAACTTTTGTGCGAATATCCCGGCTGGACCGGAATCGGGAAGCTCGTTTCCGATACGCAGCTGATGCTGGATACCCTTTCCGGGGATCCCCGCGTGGACAGCGCGAGAATCGGAATCGCGGGTCATTCGCTCGGAGGGAAAATGGCGTTTTACACGGGATGCC
>CAYWZD010000286.1:0-5707 GCA_964462755.1 uncultured Victivallales bacterium
TCCATCCTCAACGCGCTGGCGATGTCTTTCTTCCTGACCGTGCTGTTCACATACCTCAATTTTCTGCCGTTTCCGCCGTCCGAAAAGAAAAGCGGGGCGGTTTCCAGTTCCATACGGATACTCTTTTACCTCCTTCTCGGATTCGGCGGGTATGTTTCCATATTCGCCAACGGCAAAATCTCTTCTGGACAGGACCGCATGTTCATGACAGTGCATTTTTCAGATCCTTCCGTGATAAAGAATTTTTCCGGGCATCTGGAGAGTTATGAAACGGCTCTCCGTTTCATCCCGGGAAGAAAACCGGAGAAAGTCGAATTTCCGGAGAAGAAAAGCGACAAGGTTTCTCCGGACGGACAGATCACAATTCAGCGGGAAGGTGACGCTCGAACCCAGGCGATGTTCCTGTATAAAGGCAAAAAGATATACAAGGCGGAGTCCGTGTATGAAAGAGGATCATGGGACGGAAACCGATATCTTTTCCCCCTCGACGATAAATTATGGGAGGAGTTGATTTTTCACGGAGACGCCCCGCCGACCGTAAGGACAATCGAGGCACAGGGAGCCGCCCTTGTTCCCGGCACAGACGCCGTGTTTTATTGTCTGAATCATGAATTTTTCCTGAAAAAAGGCGATTCGAAACCGGAAAAAATATTTTCCGCGATTCCTTTCTTCAGCCGTTTTTCGACCCGGTATCATCCATACGCGACAACGTTTTCACCGGGGTTCAAATATATTTTCTATGCCTGCCGGAGGCATCAATTTCTTTCGCTCCCCACCCGGATTCTCTTCATCTTCGAACCGGCCGCCGGGAAAGTCTATATTCATGACCGTCTGGGGAAATACCGCGACGAATCACCAATCCAATGGAGGGAAAAGAAATGAACTGGAAAATGCTTCTGCTGACCTCATGCATCATGGCGGCAATCGTGCTTTCCGCCTGCGGACCGGTATAATATCATGTCCGGGAAATATATCCGCTGTCTGCGTCTGAACGGGCACATGCTCCGACATTTTCTGAACGGACGAATGCTCCGGCAGGAAGATTATTCTTCGTCCTACGATGAGCTTTCGCCTCACTACAACGCCTCGTGGCTCAAACATCTGGCTCCGGTCACGGACCGGATGCTGACCCTGCTGCCGGAAACGGAAAAAGACGATGTCATTCTCGACCTCGGATGCGGGAGCGGACACACCACCGCTTTTCTGGAAGAAAACACTCCCGCCGTCCGCATCAACGCGGTGGACATTTCCCACGGGATGTTGAACGAAGCGGCAAAGCTCTGTTTCCGGAGCCGTTTCCAGTGCGCCGACATGCTTGAATACCTGCAGAGCTCTCCGGCGGAATCGGTCGATGTGATTGTTTCCGCATGGTCACTGGGATACAGCCACCCAAAGAAACTCTTCCGGGAAGTCCACCGCGTGCTCAAACCCGGAGGCTCCTTTCTTTTCGTGACCAACCTTGCCACCACGCTTCCGGCTATCTTTCACGCATACCGCCGGACGCTGGCCAAATTTCCGGAACGGACACGAGGCGCCATTCTCCACCACTTCCCGCCGAACTCCAAATTTCTGTACCGTCTTCTGGAGAAAAACCATTTCAAGGCGGAATTCTTCGAGGAAGGAAAAATCAGCATAACTCCGCCGGAAAACATCCCCTTTGCAAAATGGGTTCTCTCGACTGGAATTCTTGCGGGATTCGACCGGATTCTCCCGCTCGCCTCCGATCCGGAAGTCGCGGAATATTTCACGGGAAAAGCCCTGAAATCGAAACTTCCCCTCGCCCACCACTACGTCATGGCAAAAGGTCTCAAGAAATGATACGGTTGTTCAAACTCATATGGATTTTGTGCGACCGCCGCATCACGGGAGTTCCGTTTGCCATTCTCGCAGAACTCCACAAACGCGGCAAAAGACGGGTGCCGGAAGCGGTGGAAAAAGAATTCGCAAAATCGAAGCCGGGAATCTCCACCTTCCGTTTCGCCTGGAAATGGCTGGCGGGAGAAAACATCACACGCCACAACGGGAAATGGGTTCTGAATTCATTCATGCCCCCTTTCCCCTCGCGCGCCTTCGACCGGATGTTCGAAGCGCTGCTGAGCGGACGCAGACTGAATCCGGTATCGGCCTATCTGGCAGTAACGGCGCGCTGCACGTTCGAGTGTCCGCATTGCAGCACCCGCAAGAGAAAAAGCGCCGAACTTGAGTCGGAGACATGGCATTCCGCAATCCGGCAGCTGCTGGACCTCCGCTGCGCAATCATCGGATGCACCGGAGGTGACCCGATCCTGCGGGGGGACCTGCCGGAGCTGGTCCGTCAGGCGTCTTCGGGCGGGGCGGCGGTGATTCTGTTTACGACCGGACACGGATTCGACGGGGAGGCGGCGGCAAGGCTCAGGGAAGCCGGACTGTGGGCCGTCTGTTTCAGTCTCGACCGTGCGGACCCGGACGAGTTCAACCGTTTCCGGAATCATGTCGGGGCATTTGAATTTGTATTGGATGCGGTTCAGGTTTCGCTGCGGCATGGTTTCTATACCATGCTGGGGGCTGTCGCCACGCCGGAATTCGTGGACCGTGAACGCTTCAGGGAACTGCATGAGCTGGCCTCGGAATGGGGGGTTCATGAACTGCGGATCGTGGAAGCCATGCCCTGCGGAATGCTTCGCGACGCGCCCGATGCAACGTTTCTTTCTCCGCCGGAAATTGCAAAACTCCGCGCGTTCCATACGGAGACCAACCGCAGGGGGCTTCGTCCGAAAGTCTGCGTCTTCAACCAGATCGAAAGCCCGGAATTCTTCGGCTGCACCGGAGGGACCCAGCATCTTTATATCGACAGCGCGGGCGAAGTCTGCCCCTGTGACTTCACGCCCATGAGCTTCGGGAACATCGCGGAGGAACCGCTTGAAAAAATCTGGCCGCGGATGAATGAAGCCCTCGGCAATCCGCGCAGGGAATGTATTGTACGAACGTATTATAAAAAGATCAATGAAAAGAGCCGGGTTTCAGGAAACTATCCTCTGAAACGGGAAGACAGCTGCGCGCTCTGCGAAGAATTTGCGAAAAGCGAACTGCCGGATTATTTCAGGCTTGCCGAATCCGGTTCGGCGGCAAATGCGGAATAATATTCCCGCAATTCAGACTGGATGAAGTTTTTTTCTGTTTTTTTTACACTCATTTTCTAAATTTCCGCTTCATTTTTCCTGCTAATTGCGCAAAATAGCTTGAAAAAAATAAATTAAGGTTGTATTTTGGCACTGTAAATATCCTGCCAACCCAAATAAAAAAAAGGGATGAAAATGAACGCAAGTCTCAAGGTCATGATCGGTTCGGCTGTCATGCTCGCAGCCGGAACACTCGCCGCCCAAACCATTGAACTGAACAAAATCACGGACTGGGTGAAGAATCCGGCCATCGTCGAAAAGGATGGAATGCTCACAGCGGGAAAGTCAGTCATGTTTATTTCCGCGAAGACTTTCGACATCGATCCGGGAAAAACCTATACCGTCAAGCTGTCCGTCAAAGATAATCTTACGAATAAAGATCCCAAGGACAAACCCTGGCTTCTTTTCGGATTCATGGTAACAGACAAGAACGGCCGGACAATTATGCCGCCCAACGTGAGTGTGGTTGCCGGAACAGAAACCGTACTTGCCGCCGATGCGAAGAAAGGTACCAAAACCATTCAGGTGAAGGATGCCTCCAAATGGAAACCGGCCGGGCACTTTTACGTCTGTGCGAATGCAAAAGCCGACCTCTCCGATCTGCCGAACTTTACTTTTGTCGGCACCGGAATTGCCAAAATCGAAAAGAAAGGCGATGCCTGGGAAATCACCCTCGTCAATCCTGTTCCTGCTGACTTCAAATCAGGAACTGCGCTCCGCATCCATGCCGGCGGAGGATACATTTATACGGGCGGAAATGTCTATGCGGATAATAACTGGAAAGTCATGACAGGTTCCATCAAAGGAATCGCCAACTCCGGTTGGTCCAACAACGTCTGGCCGAAAACCACGGCCAAGGCCAAAGTGATCATCCTTGCCGACTGGAACAACAAGAAAGCGGACCTCCAGTTCAAGGATCTCTCTCTTACGATCAAGTAAGGTTTCAACGGCAATTGAAAAAAACGGAGCAGAAAACATCCTGCTCCGTTTTTTTTATCATACATCTTGATTTTTTCATGGTAGTGAAGTATTTTTTCCCTATCTACTTTCAGAAAGGAACTCTTCCCATGTTTGATTCAGGACTCGGTGTTTCCATCTCTTCCCTTACCGGCGGGTTGAACCATGTGCAGATCCAATATCTGCGAGACTCCGGCATCCGCACATTTGAACTCAATCCTGTCAACTTCACCGGTGACTATGACCGGGCGGTCCGGGAAGCACTGAAAAAGATGCTCGATGAAACCGGAAAAAAGGCCATTTCCTACCATATCCCCTTTACGAAGCCGGATGATATTTCCGATCCGGACGAACCGCTCCGCGTTCGGGCAATGTCACGTTTCCGCGCGCTGTTGAAGGAAGCGGAGTTCTTCGGTTCTGAAATCATCGTCCTGCATCCCAGTACGGAACCCGTCAACCAGAATCTCCGGGACGAACATATCGCCCAATTGAGAAAGAGCATGACGGAAATGGAGGAAGAAATCAGGGAAAAGGAAATGCGTGTCGCCCTGGAAATGCTCCCCCGGCGGTGCATGGGCAATACGCTTGCCGACATCAGCCGGATGCTCGAAGGGTTCTCCGATACGTTCGGATGCTGTCTGGACGTCAATCACCTGATGGAGCAATACAGCATCATTCCGGACATGGTCCGTGAACTCGGCCCGAAGCTCGTCACGCTTCATATTTCGGACTACGACGGAATCGATGAGCGTCACTGGATGCCCGGCATGGGCGTGATCGACTGGAAGGCATTTCTGGAAGCTCTGCGCGACATCGGCTACAAAGGGCCATTCAACTACGAGCTCAAGCTCAACGCGGAACTCCCGACTCAGGATTGGATTGCGGCAATCGAGTCCAATTTCCGGAGGATGAAAAGCTTCCTCCGGTAACCATTCCACAGAAAAAAAAAGAAGGGAAGATCACAAAACGTCTTCCCTTCTTTTTTGACTGTCGCCGGGCCTGAAGAAAAGATTACTTCAGGAAAAACTCCGACATGGCGCCCCAGGCTTCCTTCGCATAGAAACGATGCCCTTCCTTCCCGATGGCGTGAAGGCAATTTCCGGGAGCTCCGGCAGCGGCATAGATTTTCTTCATCCGCTCGAACTGCTCGTTAGCCGCCTGGATCGGAAAAATGGAGTCCTCCGCCCCATTGACCACAACGATCGGCTTGGGCGCCGTCAGCCCGATGGCGTCGGCCGTTTCCCCGAAAAGGAGAAGTCCCGGGATATAGTTGCAGGAACAATGCTGCATTGCCCCGATGCTGTCGCGGAAGGAGGAGAAGCTGCACGACGGCATGGAATGGGTGATACGGTCGAGAAGCGCGCCGGCAAACATGGTCGTGGTTCCGCCGCCGGAGTTGCCCATCAGTCCGATGTGTGAGAAGTCAATGTCCTTGCGGGTGTAGAGATAGTCCACAAGGCGGTCCACGTCATAGACTCTTTCCCCCAGGGTGGTGCGGTGTCCGAGGAGATTGATCATGGTCGGGACAAAACAGCTCGGGGAACGGTCCTCGTTGGTGCTGTGCTGTCCCATATAGCGCTGCTCCAGACAGA
>CAYWZD010000287.1:0-5704 GCA_964462755.1 uncultured Victivallales bacterium
TCCTTTCCGAAACGCTGATGATGCTGGTCTTCGCGCTAGTGGCCGGGATCATGGTGTTCATTTCATTCGACGAACTTCTGCCGCTGGCCGAGGAATACGGCGAACACCACCTGTCCATCTACGGACTGGTGGTCGGGATGCTGGTAATGGCGCTGGTTCTCGCCGTGTAGAAACTGGACGGAAACGATCAGATTTCGTCGAGGTGAATCTTCAAATTCTTCCGGCGGAGTTCCTGTTGGAGTTCCCCGATTTTCAGTTCCGAGGGATCGCAATGGTTCTTCACGGACAACGCCGCGGCCGTTCCGGCGGCCTCTCCGGTCATCGCCGCCGTCGGAATGACCCGGAAGACTTCCCATGCGTCCTCCACGGCGCTGATGCAGCGCCCGGCCGTCAGGACATTGCGGACTTTTTCCGGAAGCAGCGCCCTGTAAGGAGTCTCCCAGACCGGCCCCGACTGCCGCCAGTCGGGAGTGAGCCCGACGGAATCCTCGAAACGCTGTCCGTCCTGTCCGCTTTTGAGCGTATACAATCCTTTGGCGGCCGCGATCTTGCGGTATTGCGCCATGGCCGGCAGATGGACCGGAAAAAGGTGTTCCTTATCGCTCTTGCCGGACGCATAAGTCTGGTCGTAGTAGCGTCGGATGTCATCCCAGCCGTCGCGGGTGAAAGCGGTGACGGCTTTCCCGTCGAGGGCGTCGCCTGCCAGAAACTGTTCGTTCCACGAATTCAGGTAATGGACATGAAGGGACTCTTTCCAATGATAATGGCGCGCCGCCTCCGGCGAACACTGGACCAGCCACGGCGTATTATAGTTGGGCTCCTTGAAAACCTCGCCGTCCGCCCCGCGCACGATCTGGGCGGTTCCGGAGGCGTCCACGAAACATTTCGCCTCGATGCGCCCGCGTCCGGAGATGTTTTCGACGTCGATGGCCCGGACGGCGCCGTCCGCCGAAATCTCGGATGCGCACACCAGCGTATCCAGCCAGAGATCGACTCCGGCCTCCTTCAAAACGCGGTCAAGAGAAAGAGTGAATCCCGCCGGGGAGAAATAGCACAGATATCGGTCGCCGCTTTCGCGCGGATTCCGTTTTTTGCCGCCCCATTTTTCCGTCACATCGAACGGACTGTAGCGGAGACTTTCCTTCAGAAGTTCTTCCGCGAGACCGAAAATCACCTGACGTCCGTTTCCGTCGCAGAGAGGAAGATAGACGAAGATCAGCCCGGATGTGGCCAGTCCGCCGATCAATGTCTGCTTTTCGATGAGCGCCACGGAATATCCCATCCGTGCGGCGGCGGTTGCGGCGGCCACTCCGGCAATCCCGGCTCCCGCCACGACAATGTCATAATTCTTCGTGAAATTCATACGGCTCCTTTTTTCCGGTTTTTTCTTTTCTTATTTTAATCCGTTTTTATGCAGATTCAATGATGTTTTTATTCAAAATAATATTGAAATCCGGTCATTTTGGAGTATTTTTTCAAATCGGAAGGGAGAAAAGATATGGAAGAGGAAAAATGTATCCACCACAGGCTTGAGGTGGGACGGCTTCCCCGTCTGAGCCGTTTTCCGTATCCGGTCAAATACATCGGCATCACCCGCGGCTGGATGTCGCGCGAAATGGTTTCTTATGGAAAGGACCGTTTTGAAGTCGCCCTGCGTCTTGTCTCCCATAAGAAGAAATTCGTGAACTATATCGGCGGAAAGCGTTACGACACCCATTTTCCACACGTTCAGATCAAGGAGTGCGGCGTCGAGACCAAATATAAGACGGACATCCAGATTGACACGTTCTCTTTCGCCTATGAGCCCGAACTGGAACCGATGCTGAAACAGGCCCTTCCCTTTCCCGGCGTTCCGATCTGGGAAATGAAGAACATGGAACGGGAAAGCTATCTGATCAGCGAACTGACCGCCCTCATGGAACATGCATCGGAATATGGCGTCGCCGACCGCATCGACGTGCTCTGCTTCGAACTGCTGGAACTGCTGGTCTTCGACTGCAATTATCCCCGGAACGCGGAAAAAGATTTCTACCGCATGAAAATGCAGACCATCGCCTCCCATTTCCAGCTTCATTGCCGCGAGGAAATCGACCTGGTGAAACTCCTGGAATACCATGGACTCAGCCGGAGCACTTTCCAGCGGCATTGGACCGCCTTCTCCCAAAAAACCCCCGCACAGTATCTCATGGAACTCCGGCTGCGCGAGGCCTGCCGTCTCCTCAAAAGCGAACGAAATGCCTCATCTTCCGAGATCGCCGCCAAACTGAAATTCCGGAACGCTTCCTATTTCTGCGCCCTTTTCCGAAAACAAATCGGGCTCACCCCGATGGCCTATCACAAACTCCACTACGGCGAAAAATGACCTCTGTTCCCTTTTGGGGATCAATTCATCACTTTTTATCAAAAATCCAGCGAGGAAAGCAAAAATGCTATTTTCAAACGGCCCGCGCAATGTATAGTAACGGACGTTTTGAAACAGAATCATTCAACTTGCAGGGAGCGGCCCATGTTTTTCGAATGTAAAGTTTTAAGTTCGCTTGAAAAGGTGTTCTGCCATCCGGAATGGAAGACTTACGGGTCCGGACTTCCGGCGGAACGAAAATCTTTTGCCGGAGCCGGGGGGGAAGTCGTTTCTTTCCAGCTCGCGCTTCGGGCGGAGGAAAATTTCCATCTGACTTTCCATGCGGAAGGCGCATTGGCGGAATTTCTGGAGTTCCGCGAGGTGGGTCTGGTTCCGTGCGAAAAACCGGCGGACCCCGCGGATCAGTTTATCATTACAAGCGAACCGGGAATATTTCCGGACCCGCTGCTGCCGATCCGGAAGACGATGCGCATCACCGCCGGAAACTGGCACAGCGTCTGGGTAACGGTCCGCATTCCGCGCGAGTTCGCCCCCGGCGCATATCCTGTCAAAATCCGGATCGACACCGTCGAACCGCTGAAATGCCCCTGGGAATCCGGGGTCGGGACCCATCTTTTACAGGCCGTTTCTCTGGAGGTTCTGCCCTTCGCGCTGCCTCCGCAGAAACTGGTCTCCGTGAACTGGTTCTATGCCGACTGCATCGCGGAATACTACGGTCTGAAACCCTGGTCCGAAGCGTTCTGGCGCATGCTCGGAAAATACTTCCGCAACATGGCGGAACACGGAAACAACATCCTTTACACGCCGCTCTGGACCGTGCCGCTGGACACCGCCATCGACGGAGAACGCCCGACGGTCCAGCTGTTGAAAATCACCCTCTCCCGCGGGAAATACTCGTTCGACTTTTCCCTGCTGAAACGCTGGATCGAACTGGCGCGCGAAAACGGCATCGAACAGTTCGAAATGTCGCACGCGTTCACCCAGTGGGGTGCGAAACACGCCCCGAAAATTTTCGTGAACGTGAACGGAAAGGAAGTCCGAAAATTCGGGTGGGACACCGATGCGATGTCTTCTGAATACACCGGTTTTCTGGGCGCCCTCCTGCCGGAACTCACGGCATTCCTGCGTAAAATGAAACTGTCCGGGAAATGCTTCTTCCATATTTCCGACGAACCCTCGCTGGAGGTTCTGGAAGACTACAGGAAAGCATCGGCCCTCTTCGGGAAATATCTCGACGACGAGGAGTTCCCGGTCATCGACGCCCTTTCCAATGTGGAGTTTTTCCGCACGGGACTGATCCGGCGTCCCGTCCCGTGCACCCATCACGTCGATCATTTTCCGCTCGAAAAGGTCCGTCAGCGCTGGTGCTACTACTGCGGCAACTGGTCGCCGGACCTTCCCAACCGCTCGTACGGAATGCCTTCGGTCCGGAACCGTATTCTGGGTCTGCTCCTCTATCTCTACCAGATGGACGGCTTCCTTCACTGGGGATACAATTTCTGGTTCTCCCAATATTCCGCGGACTGGCATCTCGATCCGTGGAAGGATACGACGGCCGGGCGCGCTTTCTGCGGCGGCAACTCGTTTAACGTGTATCCCGGAGAAGACGGCCCGGTCGATTCGATCCATTTCGAGGTCTACCGCGAAGCGCTTCAGGACCTGCGGCTGTTCCAGCTCCTCGAAAAGAAGATCGGACGGGAAAAATGTGTCGCCCTTCTTCAGGAGGGAGTCCCGTATCCGATCGACATGAGCCATTATCCCCATTCAAACGAATGGCTGCTGGATGTCCGGGACCGTGTGGTCGCCGAACTGAAAAAAGTATCCGTCTCCTGAACGGGCTGCCGAAGTCTTTCAGAACGGAAAACTTGTTTGCCAAAGAGCATGAGGGTGAAAAGTCCTCATGCTCTTTGCATTTGCGGCGGCGGTTCCACCGCCAAAGGACGAGCTCCGAAAAAACGAAGCCGCCGGACGCAATAATGAGATATGGGATGACGTTCTTTTTAATAGCGAAAAAATCCTCCCTGCGGAAGAAAAATCATGTTTTTTTCAAAATCGCCCTTGACAAATGATAGTTCCTATATATTTTAATTATTAAATTAATTACACATGGAAACTGATTCCATATTGCGTGAACCGGAAAGACACAGGAGGAACGGATGAATCAGGGCCGAAAAATATACAGCCGATGGGAGCCTGTCCGGGAAATTTCCTTTCACTTGCAGGAACTCTGTAAAAGTCCGGAGGTGAACGGAATGGAAAACAAAATCACCATTGCGCAAGTGCGTGTAATGCAGATTGTAACGCACTGTTCGCCGGAAGGGATCATGTGCAAGGACCTTGCGGCGCTGTTGGGCTTGACGCCCGGAGCGACTTCCAGAACCGTTGACCGGCTGGTTCGGGAAGGTCTGCTGAAGCGGGATGCTGTTCCGGATGACCGCCGGGCCATCCTGATCCGTCTTTCGAAAAAGGGAGAGGAAACGAACTGCTACCAGCAGAAACGACTGGATGAACTGATGAAGAATTTCATGTCCGGCGTCCCACAGAAAGAACAGGAGCTTTTCCAACAAATGATGCAAAGGCTGTCCAATCAGGCATGGGACCGGCTGGCGGCGGAAAGAAGAAAGGATATTTGAAAATGAATTGGATCATACGGATCTCATATTCGCTCGTTCTCCTGCTGGGATGCGCTTTCTCCGCGAGAGGCGCCGGAACCGGAAGTGCGACGGCGGTTCGCGTGGGAAAAGTGTTCGAAGTGGAAAATTTCGAAGCCCACCGGTATACGGGACGAGTCATTTCACCCGCGGTGGTTCAAGTGGTGGCACAAGTCTCCGGCGAGATTCTGGAAGTCGGATTTCAGGATGGCAAGCCCGTGAAAAAAGGACAGCTGCTCTACAAGATCGATCCGATCCAGTATGAAGCCGCCGTAAAAAGCGCGGAAGCGAAAATCGCCGACTCCAAGGCGAAATTGAATTACGCGGAAATCAGCTACAAGCGCAACAAAACGCTGCGGGAACGCAATGCCGTCAGTCAGGATACCATGGACAATTCCGTCAGCAGTTACGAATCCGCCAAAGCCTCTCTTCTGGAGGCCGAGGCCGAGCTGATCCAGGCAAAGGATAATCTGAAGAAAACGACAATTACGGCTCCGATGGAAGGGGTGCCCGGTGTGACGAATTTTACGGCCGGCAATTATATCACCTCTTCCTCCGGAACGCTGGTGAAGATTCTTCAGGTCAATCCGGTACGGGTTCGTTTTGCGATCAGCAATATGGATTCCCGGAGCATTTTCGGGAATGTTCTCAATCTGACGAAACAGGGACGTGTCCGCGTCGCTTTTTCCGA
>CAYWZD010000288.1:0-5684 GCA_964462755.1 uncultured Victivallales bacterium
TTCTATCTCTTCTTCGACATCTCCAGCTTCGGCATGGATTCGGCTGAATTCGTGGACAAGCTTCTGGAAGTCGAAAAGGTCGCCGGCGTTCCCGGCAAAGCCTTCGGCAGCCCGAATTGCGTGCGCATTTCGTATGCCTGCTCGGAAGAAACCATCCGCGAAGCCGCCAAGCGGATTGCCCGCTTCTGCGCTTCCATCTGACGCGAAGAATCTGAAAAACAGCCGCGCCGTCCCGGAATGTTCCGGAATCCGGCGCGGCCTTTTTTATTATTTGAAAGGAAGAGATTGTTTTCAGAAAACTTTGCTTCGGTATCATGGCAGAAAGAGAGTGATAAAGCACAACGCCGTGACAGGATTCAGGCTACCATCGATCCAGATGGAGTGTTTTTCTTCCGGGTTGCTGCGCTCCTTGATTGAGGGAGCATCATCGGTCATTCCGTCCCCAAGAGCTCCGAATTGTTTCACGTTGAACCCATCAGCCGCCGATGACACAACGCAGGAGATCATAAAAAGAGCGAAGCAAATATTTTTCCACATATACAAATCCCTTTCAATTTTATTGGTAATATGACGCCCGAATGTCAGCAACATGCCCATCGGAGAAAAGTGCCGGACATAAGAGCCCATGCCAGTAGCTGGGCTTTTTGTAATAGTTGTAGGTGAAGTAATACGGCACATCATCCCCTGTTGAATTATTGGGTGGAATCTGGTAGCTCTGTTTGGAGAGCATGGGAACTGAAACGAACTTGCGGCTTGATTTCTGCCATGGATGGTCTGCAACATACGGGACGCCGAAATCCGAGCTCATGCAGTATGAACTTGCATGCCTCCAGAAGAATTGTGCCGCGGATGGATAAAAATTGCCGCTGCCGCCATTATTCGGGGGCCGGTAAGGATCGCTTGGACAATAAAAGGACTGCCATTTGTTTCCTGTATAACCATTGAGATATAAGCGCCTCGACCAGATGGAATTATCCCATATCGAATTCTTTTCCAATCCGGGAACATACCAGTCATAATCATTCACGTATGAATGAATAGCCAATCCAAGCTGTTTGAGATTGCTGATACAACTGCTTTTACGTGCTTTTTCCTTTGCCCTGTTCAGGGCCGGCAGCAGCAAACTTGCCAGAATCGCAATAATCGCGATAACAATAAGAAGTTCTATCAGTGTGAAAATGCGCCGGCGATACAAGTCATTCATTTGAGCTTATCCTTTTTGGGTTGTGGATTGAAATCAGCGGTTGAATTGCGGATGATCAGGCGGGGACGGATCATCTCATTCTTTTCGGGAATGTCGCCATTGGCCATGGCCCAGACAGTCCTTACGATTTCTTCTTCCCGGATACTCATGGAACTCAGGGGAGGTTCGCAAGTTTCGCACCAGGGGGTGTCGTAGAATCCAATCAGGGCTACATCGCGGCCGGGAATACGGCCCAGATTTCGAAGCTCTCCAAGCAACTGAACAAGACTGTTGTCGGAAGTGGAGAATATCCCGTCGAACGACTGCCGATGCAGCAATGCGACAGCCTCTTCCCTGTTTGCTGCAAAGGTCACCGCAACCCCGGCGTCTTCCGCACTGTCGCGACAGCCGTCTATCTGTCGCCCGTTTCCGCCGATCATCAGCAGATTCCGACATCCGATTTCGGTCAGATGTCGGACTGCCAGATAGGTGCCGCCGTAACAATCGACGGCCACCCCCGGCAAAAGCAATGATTCGGCAAGCCGTTTGCGATTGAAATAATAATACACTTTGCTGGTCCGGGTCAATTTCTGCATATCGGCAGGGGTCATGAATTTAAGATTCTCCGCGTTGTAGAAGACAATCGCATCGTCATACGCCCCGACGGCTTCCAGATAAGCGAGAAATTTCTCCCGACAGCCACCCGTTTCAGGATGAACCACCGTCAGCGACGACTTACCGTCGGCCATGACACAATTCTGAAATTCCCGGACAAAGTTGGGATAAAGGTGCTCATTGCCGGAATGCTCGATCAGAATGACACGCTTCAAGTTCGTTTCCGGCTCGTCCTTGCTGATGAAGTAACCGGCGCCGTGCCGACCGAAGATCAGTTTGTTCTGCTCCAGTTCGATCATCGCCAGCCGCACGGTTCCCGATGACGTCTGGTAGTGCTGAGCCAAGTCACGCAAGGACGGCAAGGAATCGGTTCCGGCAAACTCTCCGGTCATGATCCGCTTTCGCATGTCCTCATAAACTTTCTGCTGCCGGCTCATTTTTTTGTTCTCCAATCGCAACTGTTTAAAACTGCTATCTGTATTAAACAACAATCCGTTTTCCCAGATTGTCAAGCCTCTCCGGAAAAAAAATGATTTTTTTTGGGAGACGGTTCCAAAATTCGTTCACCCCATGTAGCAAGGCTGGCAGGCTACCAGCTGGAGGTGGAAGAAAAGTTTTTGCAGAGACTTTTTTGTATCGGCGGCTGGCAGCTATGAGAAGGCAGTATCTGTTATGGAACGGTTCTCTCCATGACTTCAGGTGTCCGGATTCTCTTCTTCAAAGGTTCACGCCATCCCCGGTCGTCTTTCGTCGCATACGTCTGCACGGCATAGACTTCCGCCGACTGCTTTCACTACAATGCGCCCGGCGCCGTCGTAAGTTTTTCGGCAACGGGATTCCGGACGGCCGTTCCATTGGGGGAAGTGGGAACAGGGGAAGTTTGGGGTTCCGTCGGAGAAACGATCACGGGAACCACAGCGCCATTGTCCGTTTTCGCCGGATTCTTCTCCGTTCCGCCCGCGGGGGCCGCGGGAACAGCCCCTCTGTTTGCGGGCGAGGCTTTTCTGGGAGGTCTCGGTTTGGGCGGCGGAGGCGGCGGAGGCGGAGGCATCACCCCCAGAACCTGAAGATATCTCTCCCCCTCGGTGGAGATGGATTGGAGGGATAATATATTGATGACGCGAACCATCCGCAGTACGGATTTCCCCGAGGCAATCTTCAGGGGCTCCCGTCCGGGAGATTCAATATAAGCGGAAAACGGGCACAGACAATACCCGTAGATCACCAGAGTAACCACCACCGATCCGGCAAGAAAACCGGCAATGAGAGTCCCGATTTTTTCCGCCATCAGCGGCAGATTCAGAGCCACCTCCCGACTCGGGAAGATCGAATCCACCGCCTTGTAGAGGACAATCAGCGTTATGAACATCACGCCGAAAACCGCAAAGGCGATTTTATATCCGGAGTCAAGACCGGGAACCTCCAGCATGGGGACAATCAGAGGAGCGGCAAACAGGGCGATATACACGGAAATGCACAAATTCACCAGAAACACCCACGAAAGAAGAAATGGCTTCCTGGCCGCGGAACTGGCTCCGATGAATCCGCCGATAAGTATTATAAGGGTTCCCATGTCTTTGTCTCCCTCCCGTCCTCAGATATTCACAGTCACACGTTCGAATTCAGCCCAGGAGGTCTCCCCTTTGAGAACCATTCCCATGGTCATGCTGGAGATCGTCTGGCTTCCATGATGTTCCCGGACATATTCCTGAATGGCGGAGGTGGAAGCATTCGGCGACTCCATGATGGCCCGCAGTCCGGTGTCCAGCAGGAGCACTTCAAATACGGCGCGACGCCCAACGTAACCGGTCGAATCGCAATCCGGACATCCGGACGCCTCCAGAATCGCCTGAGGGGGAATTCTATGCTTGGTGCAAAATGCCTTCTGTTCTTCCGTAAGCCGTGCCGGGCGTTTGCAGTGGGGACAGAGAAGCCGGACAAGGCGCTGGGAAATAATGAGGTGCAGACAGGCGGAAATCGCCCGGAGCTGAAGTCCGAGGTCGGTCAGACGGATAATCGTTCCGATATTGTCGTTACTGTGGAGAGTCGCAATAATCAGGTGTCCCGTCTGGGCCGCATGAGCGGCGATCTCGGCGGTTTCCTCGTCGCGGATTTCCCCTACGCAGATCACGTCGGGATTCTGGCGAAGGGCATTGCGGAGAAGCGAGGCGAACGTGATGTCGGCCTTTTCATTGACCTCCATCTGGCTGATATTCGGGACGACCCGTTCAATGGGGTCTTCAATCGAAATCACGTTCTTGATGCTGTAGTCGATGGAAGAAAGCATGGAATACAGGGTGGAAGTCTTTCCGCTGCCGGTCGGACCGCACATCAGGATCATTCCGGAGGGAAGCTTGAGACAGGATTTAACAACTTTCAGCTGATCCAGCGACAAGCCGATGTTGGTGAGAGTCCGCTGACTGCTCTCGGAGGCAATCACACGGATTGTGATTTTCTCGCCGCCGAACACCCCCACGGAAGCCACGCGGAAAGAAGAGTTCACGCCCTCGCAAGCAGCACTGAACGAACCATCCTGGGGACGGCGCTTTTCCGCGATGTCCATCCCCGCGGCGACCTTGATCATGCTGACGACCGCCAGGGCTTTGTCCGACAGAACCGTATCATACAGCCGAATCAGACCGTCCACCCGGAAGCGGATCATATACGCATCGTCCTTCGGATCGATGAAAATATCGCTGCATCCTCTTTCAATCGCGTCGTAAATGAATTTCTTGACATACTCGACCACATCCGAACTGGCATTGTGACTGGCAAACATGTCCCCGCCCTTGCTGTCCAGAAAAATCAGATTCAGATGCTTGACCACACGCACCGGCTCGGGTTTCTGAAAGAAGGAAAAATGTTTTTCGATGGTCTTCCAGTTTTCCGTCCCGTAAAAAACAGCAAGTCCGATGGGGCCGGCAAAAAATGCGGCAAAAGAAAAAGCACGCCGATATTTGCCGAGAGCGGGCATTTTCTCACCCACCTGCAGCTTCACGGTATACAAACCGAGTAAAAACCATCCGTACAGTATTGCCAGGCTGACGTAATCGAAAGCCATCCAACCTCCTCCATGAATATGTAAACTTTTTCCTTTGTAATATATTAAGATAATGAAAAAAATCAAATACTCTTTACAATTAACGTCTGTATCTTACCAAATATTTGTACATTTTATTGCAAAATGAAAAAAACGACTTCCTGCATTTTGCATCCGCCTCTGTTCCATTGCTCCGCGGACCAACTTTTCCCGCAGTGAAGCATTTACATTAATCCGTCCCCCCCAAAAAGTATCTCGCACCTCTTTCCCCGAAAAAAAACGTTTTTTCCGTCATCGACATCTTGACAAATCAGGAATATCGTTTTATAATATATGGTATAGACCATTACAACAACCAGATTCATGCACAAAAAAGAAGTCGATAATGGATCATACCATAGAAAAGCCGGAAATGCCGCGCAATACAAAAGAGCCGATCTATGCCACGGTCGCACATTCTCTGATACGGCAGATCCGGGGCGGGAAACTCCATCCAGGCGATCAGGTTCCCAGCGAACGGGAACTGGCCGAACTCTGGGGCATCAGCCGAGGCACGGCGCGTCTGGCGCTGAAAGAACTTGAAACCTTCGGCTACGTGGAAAGACAGGGCGCGCGCGGAACCATCATCCGCTATGACGGCGATCCAAAACGTCCCCTCCGCGTGGTGTTCGCCTTTCCGGAAATCTCCATTTCGCCCGATATCCTGTCGCCGGAATGCTGGGCCATCAGTTCCGAACTTCATCGGGGAATGCTGGCGGGGGCGGCGGAAACCGGAGTTCAAGTTTTTTTTGAACATTTTGCCGACAACGTCACTCCGGAAGAACTCCACTCCCAGCTCAAACGTCT
>CAYWZD010000289.1:0-5682 GCA_964462755.1 uncultured Victivallales bacterium
CGGTCGTCGAAAAGCCCCCGGTAGTAGGTCAGACGGATGATCGGAATGTGAAACACGCAGAGAAACGCCGCCAGCGGAACCGTCATGAACAGCAGATAGCGCATGGAGGAAAACTGCGTCGAAACCAGTTGCGGATAATCCTTCTTCTGCGCCATGTACGACATCTCCGTCAGGGAGACCGTCCCGAACGCCACCGCGAAAACCCCGATCGGCAGATAGATCAGACGTTCGCTGTAACTGAGCGCCGCCACCGCGAAAGGGCTGATCCAGCCCGCGATGATCGCGTCGGACATGACGCTGAACTGATACGCCAGCGCCCCGGCCAGCCCCGGCAGGGCAAGATGCCACAACTCCATCAGGGCGCGCGTCCGGAAAAACAACTCGCGGCTCGCACTCGGAAGAAACCCGTATTTCTTGAGAAGTCCCAGCATGAGGAAAAGCTCCAGAATGCCGGAGAGCAGAACCGCCAGCGCCAGTGAATCCAGCATCTTTTCCGGCTTCCCGTCGAACATCGGACAGATCCAGAGCAGACAGGCGATCATGAATATGTTCAGCAGCAGACTCAGTACCGCGGGCAGGAAGAACACTTTCACGCTGTTGAGAACCGATGTCATCACGCCGATCAGACAAATGAAGATACAGTAAGGCATCAGCAGCGGAATCAGCTTCAGCGCCAGCACGAAATGCTCCTGCGTCACGAAACGCAGACAGATCAGCGATATCCCCGAAACAGCAATGCAGATCGTGCCCAGAATCAGGCTCAGCCAGAGGAAAATCGTGGAGAAGCGCTTCCGTGCGCTCTCCTGTCCGTTGCGCTGGATGGTGTGCGACATCATCGGGATCAGGACGGTCCCGATCAATCCTTCTCCGAAAACGCGACGGAAAAGATTCGGCACCTTGAAGGCGAAGGCCCACGCGGACGCCACCGCGCCGCCGCCCAGTACGGACGCCATCAGGATTTCACGCAGGAATCCAAGCAGACGGCTGGCAAACGTGGCTCCCGCAAGGGAGGTCGTTTTCTTCAGAATGGTGACTACCGCCGAAGCCATGGCTCAGACCGAAAAACGGACAAACACGGAGTCTCCGTCGCGCATGACATATTCCTTGCCTTCGATGCGGAGACGTCCGGCGGTTTTCGCGGCTGCCCAGGAACCATGTATCAGAAGGTCTTCATAGGAAACAACTTCCATACGAATGAACCCCCTCTGCATATCCGTATGAATCTTTCCGGCCGCTTCCGGCGCGGTCATGCCGCGGGTGATGGTCCAGGCGCGCGATTCCGTCGGCCCGGCGGTAAAGAAGGTGATGTAATCCAGCAAACGGTATCCCGTATGGATCACGCGCTCCAGTCCGCTTTCCTTCACGCCGATATCCTCCAGAAACGCAAGGGCGTCCTCGGGAGTGAGCTGACCGAGTTCCTCTTCCAGTTTGGCGCAGACCGGAACCACTTCCAGACCATGCTGTTTCGCGGTCTCGAGGAGTCTTTTGGAAAGCTCGTCCTTGCCGAAGTTTCTGAAAGCATCTTCGTCGGTGTTGGCACAGACGAACGCGGGCATCAGGGTCAGAAGCTGAATCTCATTGAGCGCCTTGCGCACTTTGGGATCGGACCGGTCGGGTTTCGGGAGTTTGCCGTTTTCCAGATCCGCAAGAAGAGCCGAGGCCAGTTCGAATTCAAATTTGAGTTCAGGATCACCGCTGCGCAATTGTTTTTTGGATTTCTCCAGCCGGTTCTGAAGATGATCCAGATCGGCCAGCATCAATTCGGTGAGAATGAGTTCGAGGTCGTGCGCGGGATCGACTTTAGAGCCGACATGGACAATGTCCGGGTCCTTGAAAAGCCGGACCACATGGGCGATGGCGTCCACGTTGCGGATATGTCCGAGGAACTGGTTGCCGAGGCCCTCCCCCTTGCTCGCGCCTTCCACCAGTCCCGCGATGTCGATGAATTTCATGGTCGCGGGAACGATCTTCACGGATTTTTCCATCCGGGCGAGCTCGTCCAGACGCTTGTCCGGGACCGGCACGATCCCGGTATTGGGGTCAATCGTGCAGAAGGGGAAATTCGCGGCCGCCGCGCCGCCCTTGCACAGGGCGTTGAAAAGAGTGGACTTGCCCACGTTGGGCAGTCCCACGAAACCACAAGCAAAACCCATGAGATGTCTCCAAAATGAATCGTTGAAAAAAACATGCATAATTATACTTGTTCTTCGTGATTTTTTCAATCCGCGAAGTATATTAATCCCCGAATTAATTTTTCCCGGGAGGAAAAAAATGACATTTGAAAATACGGTGATGATTTGCGGTTACGGCATCAGCGGAAAGGCGGCTGCGCGGCTGGCGGCCTGTCAGGGGAAACAATTGATCGTCGTCGACGAAAACAAGACCCCCGAAATGCGCACGGCGCTCTCCGAACTCAAACTCGAAACCGGCGTGGAGGCCATGGCCTATTTCGGGTGGACGCCCGAACTCCCCCTGCCCAAATGCGAAACCGCCGTGCTCAGCCCGGGTATCCGTCAGACTTCGCTGCTCTACAAGGCGGCGACAGAGGCTCTTCTGCCGGGCGGACATCTCCTCAATGAAATGGAATTCGCCCTCGCCAGCCTCCAATGTCCTTTCGCCGCCATCACCGGCACCAACGGAAAAACAACGACGACCGAACTGACCACCGCCCTGCTCAAAGCCCATTCCCTCAAGGCCGAAAGCACCGGCAACATCGGAAACGCCCTCAGCGACTGCGCCCTCGAAGCCCTTCGCGGCAACCTCTCCTTTCTGGTGATCGAGACCAGTTCCTTCCAGCTGGAACCCATCGAAGCGTTCCCCTCCTGTCCCGCCGCCATCCTGAATGTGGCAAGCGACCATATCGACCGCCACGGCACTCTGGACGCCTATGCCCAGGTCAAGTTCAAGATTCTTTCCCGGACGCTTCCTCCCGAACAGCGGATCCTGAATGCAAACCTTCTTCCGTATCTGAAACGTTTTCTTCCGGGATGCGGAGCAACCACCTTCTCCGCCGTCTCCGAAAAAGCGGACTTCACGCTCGCCGGACAGACCATCCTCTTCCACGGCAAACCGGTTTTCGATCTTTCCCGCACTTCCCTGAAGGGCATCCACAACGCGGAAAACATCATGGCCGCGCTGGCCCTTCTGCGCGCGGTCAAGGGAGAGGACGCTTTGTTCTCGGAAAAAACGGGCGAAGCGTTGGAATCGTTCCATTGCAGTCCGCACCGGATGGAAGTCTTCGCGCGCCGCAACGGGGTCACCTACGTCAACGACTCCAAGGCCACCAATCCCCACGCGGTAAACGCCGCGGTCAGCGCCTTCGCCAACGGCAGGAATCTGCTGCTGATCCTCGGCGGTCTGGACAAGGCCATGGATTTTTCCGAACTCGAACCGAGTCTGCCCCATATCAAGCAGGCCTTCCTGATCGGACAGTGCCGCGAGACGATCCACAACGTCATTTCCGGCTCCGTCAAATGCAAATTGTGCAGCAGTTTCGAATCGGCAGTGCGGGACGCCTGCGCCGCCGCGGAACCCGGCGACTGCGTGATGCTCTCCCCGGCCACCGCCAGCATGGACATGTTCAAGAACTATGCCGACCGGGGCGATACGTTCAAACGTCTCGTCACCCAGTGGACGGAAGTCATCGGACAGCACTGATCGCTTCCTCGGGAGGAAGGATCTTCATTTTTCCGCACAGCCCCGAAAAATCAGATAAGGAAATGTCAGGAACGCTTCGCCTCGCACAGAGACTCCATACGCGCATTCCGCGCCGTTCACCCGGACCAGCTCCGGCAATGAACTCAGACGCATAGACACTGGCTTGAGATTTCCCCCGGAGGCGCAAAGAAACCATTGTTTTCCGAGTTCGGGCAGGACCAGAAGACGGACCGTCCCTTCCCGTGAATTCACGGCAGCCTTTTTCATTACGGCAAGTTCCCGGAGAACGGCGGACGCGGCGCGCTTGTTCGCGGGCCCGACGATCAGGAGGTTCGGAGAAATGCAAGACGTCTTTCCGGCGCCTTCCCGGTAATTCGACATCTCTTCCAGAACGGCGGCGAACGCCGGACCGGAAAACTCCAATTCACAGGTGTTGCAGAGGCTTTTTCCGTGGCAGACTCGAGCGGAATGAAAGAATGCCGAACCGTCTGGCAGGACCGGGTCGGACAGCAGGCATTCAATCGCGAGACGCCGCAAAAACCGTCCCGTCTCGCATCCCATCCGGGCGATCAGCAGGGAGTAGAGGCCGTGAAGTTCCTGTTCGATGTCTTCAAGGGGAATCGCGACAGTCCGTTCAAACCGGCGGCAGAGGACGCCAGACACAAAGCGATCTTCAAGAGATTCCGGAAGCAAAGTTCCGTCTTCGGGACTCGGATTTATTATGCTGAAATTCCGCCAGTCGTCAGTTACATTTTCGAGTGCGGCGGTGAACTGAAGGCGAAAGACGCGGAAAAGGATATCCAGATTTTTTCGATTGATTTCCATGACGAAAACACTTTCTGTCAATCAAGGTTGAGGTTGCCGAGTTCAACGATCACCTGACCGTCGCGGTCGATATCCCGGAGGGTTCCGGCCTTGACCTTATGGACGCCGCCGTATCTGCCGACCGTGTGGTCGTCCAGTGCATAAACGGTCCGGTTGATGTCGGCGACGCCCAGTTCTTCGGACGCGTCGCCGTTGTCGAACTTGAAAACGCCTGTCTTGACGATGACCCGGCCGTCGATGGTGACCCCTTCGACCCGGCCGAGAACGATCAGGTCCGGTGTGTCCGAAGCGGGTTCCGCCAGACCGTTTTCCTTGTCAATCGCGGCAATCGAGCCGACATGCAATACGGCATTTTCCTTCACGTCTCTGATGCGGTGGAATTTCTGCGCGTGGCAGAGAATTTCGGCGGTGTTGCGGCTGGAAGTAAGTGCGCTCATTTCCTGTTTTCCTTTCTTTGGTTTCTTTTCATTGGTTCCGACAAACCGGAACGACTGATTTTCTCCGTGGTTCCGAGTCTGTGCGGAGCGTCAAAGAAAAAAGGAATAAAGCGCCGGAATCGGGAGAAAAGGAAACCTTCCCCCGTTCAAAAAACTTCTTTTTAAGACAAAAAAACGTCAAAGAAAAAAAGAAACCGGTCACTCCCCGCATGAGGAGGGACCGGTCAAAATCGTAAAGCTGAAATTCTCTGGATTATCCGCGGATCAGCGCCAGAAGGGCATCGCGTTTCTCTTCCATGGTCTCCTTGTCCTTGGCTTCCACGATCAGGCGCAGAAGCGGCTCCGTGTTGGAGGCGCGGACATTGAACCACCAGTTGGAATACTCGGAAGAAATGCCGTCCAGTTCGAACATGTGGCCGTCGGAATACCGGGCGCGGATTTTGTTCATCACCGCCTTGACATCCGAAACCTTGGAATTGATTTCGCCGCTGGAGAAATATTTCCGGAGAGGCGCGACCAGTTCGCTGACCGGCTTGTTTTTCATGCAGATCAGGTTGGCCAGCTTGATCATGGCCAGTCCCTGGGATTCGGCCACGTAGTTTTCCTTGAAGTAGTAATGGCCGGAAAGTTCGCCGGCGAAAACCGCGCCGTATTCACGCATCTGCGCCTTGATGAAGGCGTGTCCCACGCGGCACATGATGGGCTTGCCGCCGTGTTCCGCGATGCTCTCACGGACAGCCCAGCTGCTGCGGAGGTCGTAGAG
>CAYWZD010000290.1:0-5678 GCA_964462755.1 uncultured Victivallales bacterium
TGGAACTCTGTTTTGCCGTGCGCGACATTCTGACGGACGGCCTTTCCACGCTCACAATCGGGGTTCCGGAGGCCATGTGACGGAATGCATGACGGATATCTGACGGAGTTATGACGGACACCTGACGGATGGAAAAGTTCGTCATTCCTCCTTTGAAAATTCAAAAAATGCGCCCCCGTTCCGGACCTTCTCCCGGAACGGGGGCTTTTCGTGTTACAAAAGAAGAAAGGGGAAAATCAGCTTACGGTGATGCGATGGATTTTAGCCCGTTCCGATTTCGGAAGAGTCAACGTCAACACGCCATCCTGCGTTTTTGCGGTGATGTGTTCCACGTCGACTGCGTCCGAAAGCTGGAACGCACGTTTGTAAAGCAAAGGCACTCCGCAATGGCAGAGCGAGCTTTTCGCTTCCACCGTCAGGAGCTGGTTCTTGACCTCCACCATAACTGTCTTTGAGTTGGCGCCCGGCACCTCCAGAGAAAGGATGGCGTCGTGCTCCTCGTCAATGATGTCGGCGGCGGGGATCACTTCCAGATATTTTTCCTCTTTCTTGGCGATTTCAGCACTCATGTCGGTACCTCCTTCTTTTCATTGATGTCGTTTATTTTACTTTGATGCTGTGTGACTGTTTGACGCTTTTTTCTTCGCGGGGAATGGTCAGCATAAGAATCCCGTCCGCGTATTTGGCCTTGGTTTCGGACCCCTTGACCATGACCGGCAGACGGATGCTTTCCTCGTAGGACTCCACGGAACGTTCACGGCAGATGTAGTGTTTTTCCTTCTCGTCCTTCTTTTCGGCGGAACGGGTTACTTTCACGGTCAGGAAGTCTCCGACGATTTCCACCTGGAAATCTTTGGCCGCGCAGCCCGCGAACGGCAGCTTGACACTGACATCCTTGTCATGGACTTCCACCTGAAGGGAAGATTTCGAGTGTTCACGGAGCCAGCCCGCGTTCCACTCCGGGAGTTGGCCGAACATCGCCTTCATCAAATCGTTGAAGGTGACCGGCGCAGTCACACCCGTGTTCTGGTTTGTGTTGCTTTTTGCCAGCATGTTCATTTTTACACCTCCTGTTGTTTTTCGCCTTTCATCGGCGGTCTTTTGGAAAAAACAATTCCAAAGAAGGTTTTAGCAGAAAGCATGCCAGAATAAAAACAGCGAATAAAAATTCAATTCAAATGACTCTTCAGCAAATGCTTACAAGAGTTTTTGCGTGTGACATTATGACACATTCGTGTCTTTTTGCCCGTCACAGTTCAGGAAAGGATTTCACGCCACGGACCGCAGTCCAGTGTGGAGTCAGGCCGCAGCAGGACGATTTCCCCGGAATTTCCCCAAGCGGGGAGGATTTCGGCGGACATTCCATCTTGAAGTCCGATATTCTTGCGGACATGGAAATGTCCCGAAAAAATCGTGCGGACATTACCTCGGGCGGCTTTCCGCCCATACTCCTCAAGATGTGAAACGGGCAGCAGTCTCTTATGCTGGAGGTTGGTGGGTTTCAGGGATACTCTTAATTTTTCCGCAATGCCCGGTCCGATGCTGGAAGACGTCAGCCTCAGCAGAAAACGGGTGAAGCGGTTCCGGACGATCCGGCGGAGCAGCAGATACTTGCGATCCGCCCGGTTGATCAAATCGCCGTGAATGAAAAGGAATCCGTTGCCGGTGGCGCGGGCCACATTGTCGATCCAGCTGAACGCTTCCCGGTGCCTGTCGGAAACATAGAATTCATGATTTCCTTCGATGAATCCGATTTCCATTTTGTCCTTATGTTCGGCGCACCATTGGATGAAACGGAGATGCTCGCGTGTTTCATAGCCGTTCAGAGCGATCCACAGTTCGAAAATGTCGCCAAGAAAGATGACGCCTGCGGGAGAAAAATTCGAGATGCCGTCCAGCATTTCGAAAAATTCGCTCTCGGCATCCGAATGGGCGCGGATATGACAATCCGCCACGAGTACATACACATTGTTTTTCATCATGTGCGGAATATAGCACAGTTTCCGGAAAAAGTCAGTATTCGCCCGGAGAAAAATTTGATTTTTTCGATTTTCGTGGCATATTATTTCTGATTCTCAAATCAAGCCAGCTTAGCTCAGTGGTAGAGCTACGGTTTTGTAAACCGTCGGTCGAGGGTTCAAATCCCCCAGCTGGCTCCATTTTTCGAGGCTAAATCCCCTAATTCCGGTTCTTACTGATTCTAGGTGTTTTCTATTGGTTTCAAACATAAATCACGGCAAAATCACGGCAGAATTCCGGCAAGTGTTTGAGTGTAGCAACGGTTTCAGAAGGCAAAAATACCCGATTTCATAACTTTTGCCGTGATTTTGCCGTGATTCTACCTCAAAAATGCGCGTTCCATTCAGATGAATAACTTTCTCCACGGGGAAAGGAATGTCAGGCGGGGCGTTCAGAGAATCGCAGACGGTGCATCCTCTTGCGATTCAGAATCGATGAACGGTTTGTCGCGGAAAATCATTTCCTTAAATCTTGCTTTGTGCCGCATGAAATTCAGGATTGCGCTTTCAATGACGACAACTGCAAAGCGTTCTATCTTTGCATTTCGGTCCGGATTGAACTTTGGCATCCGGCGCCATAGCAGCAGAAAGGCCTCCTGCCGGGCATCTTCTTTGTCGCCGGGCAAAATCCCTCCGGAAGAAATACAGCGGCAAAGCCGGGCATCGATGCACTGTTTGAAATACGGATACTTGGAATTGAAAATCTCTTCCGCTTCATCCGCTGACATGCAGCCCTTTTTCTTTTCGGGACGTTTCGGAACGAGGAAGGAAACAGTATTGCCAGCGTTCCCGCGCCGGGCAACCGGGATCTCGTTTTCCATTTTCGCGGCCCCCTTCCTTTATTCCTCCGCTCCGGAAATGACGCGCCGCGGTCTGCCGCATCTCTTCGGCGCTTCGGCGGCTGGCGCTCCCATCCGGACGGCGGTTTCCGCGACATGCTGTTCCCGCTGGCCGATCCTCGCCTCGTATTCCAGAAGCGAACGCCAGACGGCGGGGTTTATCTTGTGTTTCCCTGTGTTGTAGTGGGAAACGGTTACTTTCGACGTGTTGAGAATCGAGGCGGCTGCCACATTTGAAAGCCCCAGGCGTTCCAATGTAAGCGCGAAAAGTGTTTTATCGTCCATAGTGCATTCCTTCCGGTTGATTCAAAGTAATATATATCCGACAGAAAATAAATCAATGCGATAAAGAATATATATTCATCAACTTTATTAACTATCGAAAACAAACATCGTTTTTGAGGCTAATCCATTTAACATAATGCGTATTATGCGACGTTGTATTTTGCAACTTGCTTGTTTTTATGTAGTTATGAATATTATCGTTTTTGGCGGTTTCCACGGCGTCGGCTCTCGTTTCCGGTGCAATATAGGAACTTTTTCCCTCAATGTGCTTCACTTCGTTTTCCCTCCTGTGGAGAATATACGCCGCCTTTGAAGTTATCGCCAGCGGCGCAAGTGAAATTTACGGAATTGGAACAACGGACCCTCGGGCGGCGCCAGTTGCGGCGGAATCCTTCAACGCTTTACAGGCATCCCACATGACGCCCAACATGTAAAGCTCCCCGTCGATCCGTTCCGCGACTCCCGGCGCGATACTGGAAAACAACTCCTGCACCGCGAACGGGTCAACCTCGTTACTGGACAGGAAGGATTGAACATTCAGCATCAAACGCAATCTCTTATCTTCCTCCGTATAGTCTTTGGCGGCAACATCCTTTAGACAATCGCAGACAGTCTTTCCCCACTGGTCCAGAACTTTCCGGTAGACGTCCGCCGGTGAAAGCCGCGCCTCCGGGTTCGCCTTCCGGTCGAGAAAGTCAATCAGCGCCCGCGTTGTTATGCCCTCGATGCTCTGGCCGTGCGTTTCGGCATATTCTCCAATGCGGGAATAGAGTTCCTTTGCAACCGGGATCCCGGCGGCTTCGGTGGTTCCGGCGGCTTCGGCTGCTCTGGCAGTGTGTTTCCGTGCGGTCATGGTTCAGCCCTCCCGGGTGCAGCTGGTTCTGGTTTCATGCTTTGAGCGGCTCCGTCTTGCGCTGCGGAATATCTGCCGGAGTATTTTCCGGTCATGGCGGCGGGCAAGCAACCGGCGAACGGGTGACTGTTCCCACTTCTGAAAAGCCAGAATCCGGAACACTTGCATGGGAATGCTCCCGGCTTCCTGTTCCAGCGTCCGGCGGTATTCCCCCAGAGGCTTCACAACGCGGTATCCGTCGCCGTAAACCACGATTACGCCGGACTTGTCGGGAATGTCCTGAATCCGCGCCGGTTTCGCTTCTGCTATAAGGGTGTCTCCACGGAAAAGGCCGGGATACATGGCGCTGTCCATGACTTCAAATACGCGGACACTTGCGAGATCGTTTATTATCATGGTTCAGCCCTCCACGGAAAGAGGTTCGGCGGCGGGGCGGGCATTGCGGACGGCTCCGGCGTTGTTGCCGGCGGTCTGGTTCGAGCTGGTGACGCTCTTCATCGGGTTATGCTCCCTGCCTTGACATGAAGAAGCCGTTTCCGGTCGGTGGCATAAACACCTTACAAGTCGGCACCACCCGTTACTTGCTTCACGGAAACGGCAAATCATCAAGGCACAAAAAAAGTTTCTATGTATCGCCTCGGGGCTGGTGTTCCCCTTGAAACGGTCGGCGGTTACGCTTTATGCACGCAACGGGAAGAATATAACGCTGCTCCAGGAGGTTGTCAAGCGGTGGAAGGAACATCGGCTGAATTTTCAGCGAATGTCCCCAAAATTGGGGAGACGGTAACTCTCGATTAGATGGTTTTGGCGCAACTTACGTCGAAACTCCATTATCCGTAGATTCCTCCGTTTTTGGATCTTCCACCACCACCGATCAGCTGCAACCATTCAGCGGTTTACTCCGCTCGTTGAAGCACGATCAGTTCGGCAGCGATCAATTTGATTCCAGTCTTCATTTTGAATTCCCTTTCAGTTCGACAATCCACCGATCCAGATCGTTGCGATCGATGAAATCTTTGCCATTGCACTGGTAAATCAGATTCCGCAGCGAAGGAACTTTCATCAGGGCCGTTTTTCCAGCAAGCCCGCAGTAAGCCCCTGCGAGATCAAGCGGCATCTGCCGCGGCCAGCGTTCCCCGCAGAGCCTTGCGAGTGTCCGCATCCCGTGCGGAACAAAGTCCAATGCGGGCGGATCGTTGATGATGTTTTTGTTTTTTCCCATGCTGACACCTTTCCTTTATGATATTTTTTTAGGATCCCCGTCCGGGAGCTGAATTTTGAGCTGCCATCGATCCGGCGTTGCCCCTGGGCCCCATGGAGGTTTCCCCCGCGGGCGGGACGCGAACTGGCAACACTATTTCGTGTCCGCTGAATCGTTGCAAGTGCCTGATAAATAGCATCTCCTCAATTTTGAGGTTATGTAAATCCAATTTTGGATTCACATAACCCGGTCCCCTCATATTTCAGGGAATCGAATCCAGCCAGCGCTATTTTACGTCGGTAAAATCTTCATAAGTCCCTGATAGATTTAAGTTCGCCAATTTTGGCGGGCGTAGAATAGGCGCAATTTTGCGTCCGTTGAAACGCCAGAAAAGAAAAGCGGGGCGGCTCCCGGCGTAAAAAGGTTCCGGGCATCGCTGCCGCGTCAATTTTCATCCGGACTTGAAAAATGGAACTGGCATG
>CAYWZD010000291.1:0-5659 GCA_964462755.1 uncultured Victivallales bacterium
TCCGGAAAATGACCGGAGAGGCTTCCTTCCGGAACATTACTTTCACCGAGGGAAAATAACGGCTCCGTTTCGAATGAATCCGGCTCTTCCGCGAAAATCGGAAGGGCCTTTTTTGTGTATTCCGACCGGACGCAATAGAACGGGCCGGGGATTCATTTCAACTGTTTCGGGATGTTTTTCTTCGGGGATTCACGGAGCATTTTCGCCATGGCGCGTTCCGCTTCGGCGATCATTTCCTCGTCGGGCATGAGACCGGAGGAAGGTTCGGGCTCGCTGAAGAGCCGGAGCATTTTGTGAAGGAACGGCATCTGTTTTTTCGAGAGTTCCCTGAGCTCCTTCCGGACCGTGTGGAGATGCTGCGGAGGGTCCCGGTGCTTCCCGATGGCGATGGCCGTCTTGTAGTGGACGGCGGCTTTCTTATAGTCGCGCAGACGGGTCAGACAGCGGGCGTAATAAACCCGGTAGAGGATGTTGAGCGGCGCCATGGAGATCAGTTTCTCATAGAGCCGGGCGGCGCTTCTGTATTTTTGTTTGGCGAAAAGGTTGCGGGCTTCGCGGCTGGTCATGAAGACCACCGTTTTTTCCAGATCGCGGAAAAAGGTGAACAGCGTGGTGTTCGAGGGCGGATTGTTGCCGACGATCAGTTCCTCGAGCGTGTCGTCCGCGTCGGTGTCCATGATCGTGTCGGTGTCCGGCAGGACCTCGAACGAAACATTGACCAGCAGGGTGCCGTCGTAGTGCTTGCGCTTGTCCGGATCGGAGAGGGTGACGAAGGCTTCCACGAGGTCTTTGAATTCCTCGGTTTTGGCCGGGGAGTTTCCGAAGAGATCCGGATGACACTCGCGGGCGCGTCTGTAATAGGCTTTCTTCAGGGCGGCAAATTCGCAGTCGGCGGCGACGCCCAGCATCTCGTAATAATTCATTGCTTGCGGGAACTCCCTGTGTCTGTCGGCATAATATACTGCACAAACCCTGAAAAAAACAAGCGGCGAGGATGAAAAAACACCAAACAGAGATTATATTATATGGATTCATAAACAGGAAGAAGTTCGGCAATATGCTGGAAGAATATTTTGATGTAGTCGTCATCGGCGGGGGACATGCCGCCTGCGAAGCGGCCCTGGCGTCCGCCCGGATCGGCGCCCGGACGCTGCTGTTGACCTTGAATCTGGACCATATCGCCCAGATGAGCTGCAACCCGTGCATCGGCGGGATCGCGAAAGGACATCTGGTCCGCGAGATCGATGCGCTCGGCGGTGCGATGGGGCTGGTCGCGGATGCCACGACGATCCAGTTCCGGATGCTCAACCGCACGAAAGGCCCGGCGGTCTGGTCGCCGCGTTCCCAATGCGACAAGACGGCGTATCAGCGCGCGATGAAACGGGTTCTGGAACAGACGGAGAATCTGGAAATCAAGCAGGCTCAGGTCGTGAGTTTTATTCTGGAAAAGGACGCCGTCGCAGGAGTGGAAACCGAGTTCGGCGATCTGTTCCGCTGTAAAAGCGTTGTTGTCGCGACCGGCACCTTCCTGGCCGGGAAACTTCATTTCGGACTCAAGAACTTTCCCGGCGGACGCGCCGGCGACCCTCCGTCGGTCCGTCTGGCGGAAGCCTTCCGCGAACAGCTCAATCTTCATGTGGGACGTCTGAAGACCGGTACTCCGCCGCGTCTGCTGGGCTCTTCGATCGACTTCAGCGTCATGTCTCCGCAGGAGTCTGAGGAAACGGACGAACGGTTCAGTTTCTTCCCGGACGATTCCGTCCGTCCGGCCACATTTCAGAAGAATCTTTCCTGCTACATGACCCACACCGACCAGCGGGCCGCCGCCATTGTCCGGGCCAACCTCGACAAGGCGCCGATGTACAACGGACTGATCAAGGGTATCGGCACGCGCTATTGTCCGTCCTTCGAGGACAAGATCATCCGTTTCCCGCAGCATGAGCGCCATCACATCTATCTGGAGCCGGAAGGGGAATTCACGGACGAATACTATCTCAACGGTCTTTCCACCAGTCTTCCGCCGGAAGTCCAGACGGCGATCCTGCGCACGATTCCCGGTCTGGAACATGCCAAAGTCACGCGCTACGCCTATGCGATCGAATATGATTTCGTCTATCCCGAAGAGCTCGACCGCTCCCTCCGCGTGAAGAAGTGGCGCGGGCTGTATCACGCCGGACAGATCAACGGCACCAGCGGATACGAAGAGGCTGCCGCACAAGGACTTCTGGCGGGATTGAACGCCGCTCGCCATGCCGCCTCGCTCGATCCCGTGGAGTTCGGACGCGACTCCTCCTATCTGGGCGTCATGGCCGACGACATCACCACAAAGGAGATCGTCGAGCCTTACCGTCTTTTCACCAGCCGCGCGGAACACCGACTCTCTCTCCGGCAGGACAACGCCGACTTCCGGCTTTCTCCCCGCGCATACGAACTGGGACTTCTCCCGAAAGCAAAATTCGACCGCTTTTCCGCGTATGCCGAAAAATATGAAAAGACGGAAATGCTCTGCCGCTCCACCCGTGAGGCCGGACGCAGTTTGTGGGACACCCTCAAGGACTGCAAGGGCGACGCCGACAGCACTCCGCCCGCGTTCGCGCCGTCCGTCATCGGTCTGAACTCCGCCGATCCGCTTGACCGCCGGATTCTGCGTCGTCTCGCCATTCAGTCCCATTACGAGGGCTACATGCGGCAGGAACAGCAGGCGATCCGCCGTCTCCGGTCGCTGGAGTCCTGGCGGATTCCCGAAACGTTCGACTATTCCATGATTCCGGGACTCCGCAACGAGTCCCGCATGAAACTGTTGAAGATTCGTCCGGGAACCTTGGCGCAGGCCGGACGGATCGATGGGGTTACACCGTCGGAACTCTCTCTCCTGCAAGTGTTTCTGGTGCGGGAGCGCCGGGCGGAGCAAGGACAGGAGGCCACGGATGTCTGAGCAGGAAATACCGGACGCTCCTTCCTATTTCCGTGATGTCATGGGACGTCTGCTTTCCCGGAAATCCACAGCTGCGGCGCTGATCGTCTGCCTGCTGTTTCTCATGACCGCGTTTTTCGCGGAAGGCTACTCCGCATGGTGTTCCTTCCGGAAGACGGAACCGGTGTATCAGCGCCAGAATCTTTCCGAACGTTTCCAGTCGCCTTCGTTGCGTCATCTTCTCGGGACCGATTATCTGGGACGCGACGTGCTGACCCGGGCGGTATTCGCTTCCCGGACCGCGGTCAAGGTGGGAGTGATCGCGTCGCTGATTTCCGTGCTGGTCGGAGTGACACTCGGCATTCTGGCCGGGTATTACGGCGGAAAGGTGGACGATGTGGTGGTCTGGATCTACAGCACGTTTGCCTCCATGCCGTCGCTTCTGTTTATCCTTGCCTTTGCTCTGCTGGTGTCGAAGGGGTTTCTGTATCCGCCTCTGGAGAAAGCGTTTACGGGGATGGCTCATGTTCTTCGGACCGAGCCGGGAATGCTCGCGGTATACCTCGGGATCGGACTGACGGGCTGGGTCGCCCTCTGCCGGGTGGTGCGGGCGGAGGCCATGAAACTGCGGGAGCGTCCGTATGTGCTGGCGGCCCGGTCACTGGGACAGAGCGATTTCCGCATTCTCGTCGGACATCTCCTTCCGAATCTGGCGCATCTGATCATTGTCTATTTCACGATGCGCTTCGCGTTTGCGGTCATGACCGAAGTGATTGTCAGTTATCTGGGACTCGGGGTGCATTTCGAGCCGAGCTGGGGCGTGATGATTGCGGACGGACAGGAGCGGTTATGGCGCGGAATCTGGTGGGAAGTCGGCGGTGCGACAGCCTTCATGTTTGTTCTGGTTCTGGCGCTGAATCTGGTCGGAGACGCCCTCCGCGACGCACTGGACCCCCGTCTCCGGACGTGATAACGGTTTTTTTGTAAAAAATCCCGCAAATAATTCAAAAAATGACTTTTATTTTTGACCGGACGTATTATTGTTCTATACATAAGGGCTGCGTAAAGCGCTTTTCGGTGTTTTTCGCGGTATTTATATAGGATTTGTGGAATCAGGCGAATCGGAACCGCACTTGGCAAGAAGGTCCAGTGACGTATGGAAATATTTGTAAAAATGAAAACCTATGCGGAAAGACCGGGGATGAAGTTTCCGTTTTTTCATGCGGGAGCCCGCTTCGGCGGACGGTGTTTTTGTTTTATGATGACTTGAAATATTTTCATGGATTTTTTTGTCTGGGACGTTCCCGTTCGCTTCAGGGCAGAGGAATGGCTCGATGAAGCGTTTTTTTGGAAGCGAAAACCGGCAGAGACAACACGCGGCGGGAGATCTGTGCATCTCCGCATCGGCGTGTTTTTTTGTTTCCGGCGATAATTTCAAACATTTCTTTCATCCTCCGCACCCCTCCGCCTGCTGCTCATTCAGGGAACAGATACAGCATGGTGCTTTCACGACAATCTGAAAAACAGCTTTTGCGCAAAGAGAAACTTCGTGCGAGAAGTTCTCTGGAAGCGAAGCGGAGAGCTCTTGCCGATCACGCCATACTGGAACGACTGGAAGCGCTCCCGGAATACCGGGCCGCGAAAGTCGTCGCCGCTTATGCAAGCGACGGAACCGAGCCGGACCTGATGCCGCTGCTCAAACGCGCCGTATCGGAGGGCAAAACCGTTTGCCTCCCCCGCTGGCGCGGTGATCTTTGTTATGAAATGGCCGTTGCGGACCGGGAGTTCACGCTGGTGGAAGGCAAATGGAAAATGCCGGAGCCGCCTCCTCTCGCCGCAGCGATGCCGGATTCCGGATTGAAGAAGGCTTTGTGGCTGGTGCCGGGCGTCGCGTTCGATGAGAACGGCGGACGTCTCGGACGCGGGAAGGGGATCTACGACAGACTCCTCGAACAGGCTGCGGGCACGGTCGCCGGAATCTTTTACGAGTGCCAGAAGACAGCGGCGCTGCCGCTCGAACCGCACGACAGACCTCTGGATCTGGTCGTTACGGAACGGGCTGTCTACCGCCGGAAACAGCAAATGCTTTAGACGTTCAGAAGGAGAAAAACATGGAAATTATCATTTATTCGGCCGTCGCTTTGGGGGTCGGCCTGGTTGCGGGCGGCATTGCCCACATGATTCTGATCAAAGCGGTCGGCTCCAAATCGGTATCGACTGCCAACAAACTCAAAGCCGATGCGGAACGCGATGCGGAACGGCTTCTCCGCGAAGCCCGAGTCACCGCGAAAAGCGATGTCCTCAAGATCAAGGAAGAGTTCGAAAACGAGCTGAAGGAGCGCCGCCGCGAAATCCAGTCCTCCGAACGGCGTCTCGCCCAGAAGGAAGAGAACCTCGACAAGAAGGCCGATTCCTTCGAAGCCAAGGTCAAGAACCTCGAAAAGAAAGAGCATGACGTCGATACCGTCAAGGAAAGACTGCTCGTCAAGGAGGAGGAACTCAAGAAGAACATCTCCCACCAGATCGAGGAACTTCAGCGCATTACCGAACTGGACCGTGAAAGCGCCACCACCCTCCTGCTCGAAAAACTCAAGGGCGAAGTCGAAAACGAGTGCGGCCTTCTGATCCGCAACATCGTGGAAGAATCCAAACAGAAGGCGGAACGCGAATCCCAGAGGCTTCTGGTTCTTGCCATTCAGCGCTATGCCGGCGACTGCACCTATGAACGCACCACCGCCACCATCC
>CAYWZD010000292.1:0-5648 GCA_964462755.1 uncultured Victivallales bacterium
TTCTGTCCGCGGTGATTCCGAAAGACCGTATTCCGCAGGACGAAAAATACCATTTCTATCCGCTCGGAACTGTGGAACTGGCGCCGTCCGCCCTGCTCTGGCTGCATGAAACATGGTACATTCAGCAGGAGCTCGGCGGGTTCTTCCGGAAGGAGGCGCCGGAAGGCAACCGCTACCGGGTGTACGTATCGCTCAAATTCACCGGTCCCGCCTATGTGAAAGGCTCCCGGAAGGAAAACGCCTTCTGGATGGACCGCATTCTTCTGGTGCGGACGGGAAATTCCGGCCCCGGAAAAAACAATCCCTGAAAGGAAAGGACCGCTCAAATGAAATCCGTCTTCCGCTGTTTGATTCTTCTCTGTGCATCTTCCTCTGTTTTCGCGCAGGACATTGTGGATCTTTCCCCGAAGTCCGGCGCAAAATATCCTGTCCCGGACAATTGCAGAGACGGGGAGGTGTATGAGATCGTTTCAAATGATTTCAGCTCTCTGGGGGAATTGAAGAAATACGGAGTGAAACTCATCGACGATTCCGAAGCCGTAGATGGAAAGGCCATGTCGATCGGAATTCCCTGGAAACAGGAGGACCCCGCGAAATTCCATTCACAGGACTTCACTATGGGAATCGCCGGGCGGACTTCCCGCAAAACCCTCTCTTTCGTGCGCCTGAAAAAAGAGCAGATCCCGCAGGATGAAAAATACCATTTCTATTCTCTGGGAAAAGTCGTTCTGGAACCGAAAACCCTGTTTTATGGTCATCCGACATGGTATCTGCAACAGGACCTGAGCCGCTGGTGCAAGGAAGACGGCGGCGACCGGAACAAAGTGGAAGTGCTTGTTTCCCTGAAGTTTACCGGTCCGGCTTACGTAAAAAGTTCCAAAAAGGAAAACGGAATCAGCCTCGACCGCATTCTTCTGGTTCGGTGGTGAAGTTCCGCAGGGAACGCCGGAAGGGACGTTCCCCCGGAGGGCATTCCATCAGGGAGCGGGTTTCAGTCCGAGGCTCTTTTCCAGAGATGCCCGCTGTCTGTCCTTGAGTGTTTCCACGATGCGGTCTTCCACGACGGAGAAATATTTGCCGTTGTAGGTGACGGTGTCGCTCTTCACATAATGGTCCTGCTCCCATGCAAGAACCGGACGCATGATCCCGCCGATCAGGAACAATGCCGCCGCCCACACGAAAAGAATATTCAGACAGTGTGTCGCCAGCGGAAGTTTCGGATAGCCGAGTTCGCGTCCGCGGCGTTTCAGCGCCTGCCGGCAGAGAATGCCGAATGTCAACGGAGGAACCAGCACGAAGAAAAGGATTCCGGGCAGGAAACGTCCCAGATTATACAGGAGGTTATAGTTGTGTCTGCCGAGAAAATCGATCCGGCTGTAGAGCAGATAGAGTCCCAGCGGAAGGAGAATTCCGAACAGCACGATTTTCGCGGTTGTCTTCCAAGGCAGAAGGATCAGGAACGGGCGCTGTCCCTTCAAATACAGAACGAACAGAAGGATTGCATTGACCAGAAGAAAGAGCAGGATCAATACCGCCTGAAGGGCGAGTGCCGCCGAGTCCGCGAGAGAATAATTCAGGTTTCGTTCCGGAGCCAGATTTTCCGGAGTCAGGGTTTCCTCCTTCAAGGCGGGGAGCAGCATTCCGCTCAGGATTCCGGCATGTTTTTTGAGCATTTCCGCTTCCGTTTTTGAGCTTTTCGCACGCCATGTGTTTATGGGTTCAACCGCGATTTCAAGTTCTTTGATCCGCCGCGTGTCTTTCCGTCGGACCGCAAAATCATGCTGGATGTTGAGACAGGCGGCAATCACCAGCTGGTCGATGAGAGTGAAAGAATCGTTATTGAATTGCGGAATGATGCGTTTCCAGGCATCCAGATAGAATTCCGCCTCGGATTCTTTTCCCTCGTCGATCAGCAGGCGGGCATAGAAAGGAATTGCCCGGAAGATTTCCCGTTCCAGATTCAAGGCCGGAAGCAGGATTCCCGCCGTGAACGCGATCCGGTGAATCTGTCCGATATAGTCCGTTTTGAAATCCAGAATTTTCATCCGTTCCTGTGCCATGTCCTGGGTATAAAGACGAAAATACGGTTTCTGCATTCCTTTTTTGAGTTCTGCCATTGCCTGATCCAGTTTTTTGCGGCTGCGGAGGGCATAATACAGATCAGCCGGGTCTTTTTTGACCCATTTTGCGGATGGCTGGAGCGCTTCTTTCAGAAGAAGGCCGCAGAGGATATAGTCGTATGCGGCGTTATCCGGTTCGAGTTTGCGGGCTTTCTCGATTTCGGAATAAACATACTCCTTCCGGGGATCGTTGATTAGCATTTTGATGTAATTGGCAAGAAAAACCTTGTTCTCGGGAAACCGTTCCCAGATTGCACGCTGACGGTCGCTTTCGGCGGCCATTTCATCTTTCGCAGTGGAAGTGCCTCCGAACACGATCAGCTTTTCATCCGGAGTCAGTTTTTTTCCTTTTTTCAAAATGCGGGAAAGGGCTTTCAAAGAATTGGAAGAGGAGCTTCCTCCCAGTTCATTCACTTCAACGCTCGCTTGAATCATCCGGAGGTCCAGCGCGAAATACAGGCCGAGCAGCAGGAACGGAAAAATGAGGATTTTTGCCGCCAGCCGGAGCTTGGCGCGGAATTGAAACCGCGGAAGGTTCGCCCGGTACAGCGATTCGGAAATCGCCGTGCTGTCCCCGAATTCCTTTACGGCTTCCTCGACGGCTTTTTCTCCGGAAATTCCTTTTTGTTTCAGTTCATCGCACTTGTCTTCCAGATGGGAGCGGAGTTCCTGCGCAATGTCCAGCTCCAGCTCGCGGTCGTCGGACAGCGGACGCGTACACTCGGATATGACCTTTTCAAGGCGTGAGTCCATGGTGAACCTCCTTCCCTGTCAGGCGTTGGCAAGCAGAGTGCCAAGGGCCGCGCAGAAACGTTTGGTTTCTTCGACTTTTTCCGGTACGACGATTTCTCCCTTTTTCGTGAGGGAATAATATTTTCGCGGTTTCCCGGACGACAGTTCCCAGGAGCTCGCGATCAGTCCGCCTTCCTCCAGCCGGTGAAGACACGGATACAGGGTCCCTTCCTTCCACTGGAATTCGCCGTTGGTGCGCTCGTTGACCAGTTTGATGATCTCGTATCCGTACATGGTCCGTTCGGAGAGTAGTTTCAGGATCACGGTTTCGGCAATTCCCCTCATCAGTTCGCTGTTTTGCACCATAATGCACCTCCTGCGGTTTTATATTCTGCTTTTAATTATACATCGAGTCACGAGGTATTGCAAGGGCGGAAAATAAAAAAATTTCATTTTTTTCAGGACGCGGGAGAAGGGAACCCTTTCAAGAAAGGCTTTCCCTTCCTCCCGGCAGAAGCCGGAACGGCTCAGCGCCGAAAGAGCCCGTAGCGGGAGATGACCGGTTTTTCGGGATCGGCGGGATTGCGGCGGACCATCAGGACGCCGGTGTCGGGGAATTCGCGGCAGATTTTTTCCGCGAATGTTTCGCCTCGGATGAAAGTCGAGGTGGACAATGCATCGGAGTCGACCCCGCGCGGCGTGACGACCGTTACGGAAAGCATGTCCGAAACAGGACGGCCCGTACACGGATGAATGATGTGGGTGTAGTGTTTGCCGTTGAGGACGACGTATCGTTCGTAGTCGCCGCTGGTGGCGATGCAGTTGTTCCGCATAGGAAGTCTTGCGATGATCCGGTCCGTATGGACGGGGTCGCGGATGCCGATGACGCGGTCGGGTTTGCCGGGAGCCGTGAGACAGCGGATGTTTCCGCCGAGGTTGACGACGGCGTTCTCAACTCCGCATTTGCGCAGGGTTTCCGCGGCTTTGTCGAGCGCGAAGCCTTTGGCGATGCCGCCCAGATCGATGCCGATGCCGTCGGAAAGGAAACGGACGGAATGTTTTTCAGGGTTCAGTTTCACCTTGTCGAAGCCGACTTTCTTCATGGTCTCCGTGATTTCCTTGTCCGAGGGGAGCGTGTAGCGCTTCCGGTGAAACCCCCAGAGAGACATCAGAGGTTTGACCGTGACGTCGAACGCGCCATCGCTGAGTTTGTAGAACCGCTCCGCTTCACGGAGGACCTCCCAGAGGAGGGGCGAGCAGACGACCTCTTCCCGGAAAGCGGACGCGTTCAGACGGGAAAGTTCGCTGTCGGGCTTGAAGATGTTGCAGCGGGTTTCGACATCGCGGATGGTCTTCTGCGCCTGGTCCAGAGCCATTCCGAGGACTTGTCTGTCGCGTCCGTACACCGTGATCGAGCCGACGGTTCCCATCACGGGGAAGTCGATGTGCTGGGAGGGAAGAGGCCGGGATCGCATCCAGAGCGGGAGCAGAACTCCTCCGCAGAATACGAGAATGAGGCCGAGGAGGAAGAGAATTTTCTGTTTCGGCGGCATGGTGGTCAGGCCCTCGGATGAAACTGTTTATGAACCGCGATCAGGCGGCGCTGGTCCACATGGGTGTAAATCTGGGTGGTGCTGATGTCCGCGTGCCCGAGCATCTCCTGAATGACGCGCAGATCGGCGCCGTTCTCCAGCAGGTGGCTGGCGAAGGAGTGACGGAGGGTGTGCGGATGAATGTTCTTACGGATGTTTGCGATCCGGGCCGCTTCCTTGACGATTTCCCAGATGCGCACCCGGTCCATTTTCTTCCCGCGGTTGGAGAGGAACAGGGCGGTCTCGGAGGACTCCTTCAGGAGAACCGGCCGCACGGTTTCCAGATAGCGTTTCAGGAGGGAGACGGCGGTTCTTCCCATGGGGACGATCCGTTCCTTGGAGCCTTTTCCGAAGGCGCGGACCACATTTTCGTCGAAATTCAGGCTGCTGATCTTGAGGGAGGCGGTTTCGGAGACGCGGAGGCCGCAGGCATACATGGTCTCCAGAATACAGCGGTTGCGCAAGGTCAGGGGATCTTTCGCGTGCGCAGGAAAGGCATTGAGGAAGGCTTCCACTTCCGCGGTCGACATGAATTCCGGAAGAATCCGCCAGAGCTTCGGGGAATCCATCACGCCGGTGATGTCCGACGGGATGATCCGCTCCTGCGTCAGGTAACGGAAAAGGACCTTGATCGCCACCAGGCGCCGGGCGAGGGTGGCGGATTCCATTCCGCGTTCCTTGCAGTTCGAGAGATAATCCAGAATGATGTCGCGGGTGACTGCCGGGAAGTTCGGCACGGAAGCGGAACGCAGAAATTCGATAAAGTCGAGAAGGTCGGACCGGTAGGCTTCGGTGGAGTTCCGGGCGAGTCCGCGCTCCAGAGAAAGGTAACCGAGGAAATGTTCGAGTATGCGCTCCATGACTCCGCCGTTATTTTCCGCTGCGATGTACAGAAAAATGGCGGGAACGACGGGACTCGAACCCGCAACATCCACCGTGACAGGGTGGCACTCTAACCAATTGAGCTACGTCCCCGCATTCTTGCGATGCCTTGTAATGTATAGGACTTTTTGCGTTTTTCAAGTCCGGATATGAAAAAAATCCTTTTTTTACCCCCATATCCGGGAGGGTGACGACCCGGATACGGGGTTTTCGTGCAATTCAGCCGATGGAAATCATTCCAGTGAGCCGGACGCGGTCGTGAAGACCGACCCGAGATCCTTGAGTTTCTGGATCAGAAGGTCGAACTGTTCGAGAGAATACT
>CAYWZD010000293.1:0-5645 GCA_964462755.1 uncultured Victivallales bacterium
TCCGGGAGGCAAACGCCTGAAAAACGCCCAGACAGAAAGTCGCACTGCGGATTCCTCCGCCGGAAAGTCCGACGCCAAGCACTCTCCCCTTTGCATTTTCCGGAAGATAGCTTTTTTCGTTCTCTTCAAGAGATTTCGGATAAGCCAGCCGGAAAGACGCCGCGTCTTTCACGCCTTCCCCGCCGCGGACAGAAACAGACGTTGAAATCATCCCCATGATTCATCCTCCCCCGATGTCGTTACTTAGTATAACATCGATAAAGGATTTGTCAAGGAGGGCCCCTCTTGATTCACTGTCAGTAAAATCAGGAAACACCCTCTGTCTGAATTCAGATTGCATCGTTGGACAGGGAACGCTTAATAGGTAAAACTGAAAAGATCCGCTTCGCTGAAACGGCAGGCGATCCGGAAACGGTCCGACTTTTTCAAGGACGGAAGTCCAACGCGTTCTTCTCTCCGGTAAAAGCGTCGGACGGCTCCTTTTTTCATCGTTTCATTCTTTTGGGGCTGGATGCCCTGCATCGACTTTGAAGTGGAAAAATGCGTCAGCATTTTTCTCGGGTCAAGGGCTCTGCCCTTGTCATGGTCCAGCGCCGATGCGCTGGTCGTGCAAAGCACGAAATCCCGATACCCCGCATGCTCTGTATCGGGATAGTTCATTGCTTCTTGAGATTCCCGATATTGTGTCTGTATAAGAGCTCGCGCAAGGCGGCGCTGTCCTTTTTTTCGAGCGCACTGACCATGGCGCGGTGTTCTTCCAGAACAGTGCGGTGGGACCGTGCATGGCTGTCCGCTTTTCTTTCGAGCTGCTGTTCCGTAAAGAACCGGATGATCAGAGGGGCAAGTCCGGTCATGAGAGGATTGTGTGTTGCGGCCAGCAGCGTAATGTGGAAATCTGTTTCCAGATGAATGCGTTCTTCCCGGGAGACGGCTTTTTCGAAACGGTCGCAGATCAAATGCAGATGTTCGATCTGTTCTTTCGAAGCATGACGGACCATGAATTCCGCCGCACCCACTTCCAGGCTCATGCGGATTTCGGCAAGTTTTGGAAGGATGTCCGTCCGGGCCGCCAGAAACGGAAAATACCCCACATACGGATTGTCCGGAACCAGATTCCGGATGGTCATGCCGAGCTTCGGTTTGGACTCAATGATTCCGAGCGTCCGGAAATGACGGAGAGCCTCCCGCAGGATGTTCCGGCTGACCTGCAGTTTCGAGGCCAGTTCCATTTCCGGCGGCAGCGGGTCGCCCGGCTGCAGACGCATGGAAATAATATAGCTGCCGATTGCGTTCACAGCCGCGTCGAAGGTGTTTTCTCTTTTCAATGGTTTTATCTGCATGATATTCCGCCCTCCTCCAATTTGTAGTAATGTACTACCATATTAAAAAAGATCAAGGGGCGTTGAAGGATTTACGGGACGTATGAATGTCACGCCTGAAATTCCGTTTTCAGAGGAATCGCGATCAGACGAACGGAAGGTTTTCTGCTCCGCTTACCGGAAGGAAGCCCGCAGGATATTGATGGTTTCTTCCCGGGAAAGCGGATAACGGTCCAGTCCGAAAAGCCCTCCCATCGTGTTCCGTGCATTGTCCGCCATGGCCGGGAGTTCCTGTTCGCAGACTCCGAAGTCAGACATTTTGAGGCGGTAAACGCCGCAATCTTTCTGCAAATCCGTCAGGGCTTCCACAAACGCCATCGGAGAATCGCCTTCTTTCCCGAGCGCGGCCGCCATTTCGCGGAAACGTTCCGGAGCCTTCGGGGCAAAGAAACCGAAGTAGGCTTCCGAAATGGAAAGAAGCGCCGCGCCGTGCGGAAATTCAGGATGAAATGCACTCATCGCATGCGCGAGGGAATGTTCCGACGTACAGCAGGAAGTGGACTCCACCATTCCGGAAAGCGTATTCGCCAGCGCCACTCCGGAACGAGCCTCCAGGTTTGAACCGTTCTTCACCGCCTCCGGGAGAAACTTTTTCAGCAGACGGAGACTCTGCAGGGCAAAGGCGTCGCTGACCGGTGTTGCGATGTTGGCGATGTATCCTTCCGCCGCATGGAAAAAGGCGTCGAACCCCTGGAACGCGGTCAACTTCGGAGGAATGGTCAGCATCAGCTCGGGATCGACGATCGACAGGGCCGGGAAGGTTTCGGAACACCCCAGACCGATTTTCTCCTGTCGTTCCTCGTGCGTGATCACCGACCACGGGTCCGCCTCGGTGCCGGTTCCGGCGGTGGTGGTGACCGCCACGACGGGCAGCGGTTTCGTCTGGAACGGAAGCCCCTTCCCCGTGCCGCCGCTGATGTAGTCCCACAGATCGCCGGGATTCGTCGCCATCACGGCAATCGCCTTTGCCGAATCGATGGAACTTCCGCCGCCGAGTCCGAGGATGAAGTCGCATTTTTCTTTTTTCGCCAGTGCCGCGCCCTCCATCACATGAAGACGGATCGGATTCGGCTGGATTTTGTCGAAAACAACGCTCTCACAATGATTTTCCGCCAGAAACGACTGCACTTTTGCAAGGGTTCCGTTCGCCCGCACGGACTTGCCGGCGGTAATCACGACCAGCGCCTTTTTCCCCGGCAGTTTTTCTCCCGCGAGAACGCGAAGTTTCCCCGCGCCGAAGTGAATCCGTGTAGGAATGTAGTAATCGAATGAGATCATGGTCTTTCTCTCCTCTGGTTATTTCAGGTTCAATATTCCGTCCGATCGATGATTTCCTGTTGAAATTCGGGGCTGAACGCCACAAAATACTCGCTGAACCCGTATTTCCGGACACAAAGCGTCCGATAGTCCCCCGGATGGAGACGCGCCTTCTCAAGAGTCTCCCGGGAAACCATTGTGAACCCGAGATGAATCCCGCCCATCCGGAAGAAAGAACGCATCAGGGATTCCAGACGCTCTTCGGAAACCCGACAGGCAAGTTTCAGGTTCAAACCGCCGCAAACGGTCCGGTCGAGCGGGAGGGATGCCACGCTGCGGAGCAGAGCCGTCGGACCGGCTTTGTCGGCGCCATATACGGGAGACTGGTTTTCGCTGATCGGTTCGCCTTGATGACGACCGTCCGGAGTAGCCGTCAGTCCTCTTCCAAAATTAAGATGCATGCTGAGAGAATAAAATGAGGCGAACATCCGGAAATGTGTCAGTCTTCCGACTTCCTCCATGGCGGACAGCAGGGTTTCCATCACGGCGCGGGCCATTGCATCCGCCCGGGCGTCTCCATTCCCGAACTTCGAACATGCCGAGCGGATTTCCAGCCGGAGGGGTTCCTGATTCCGGAAATCGGAGTCCACAATCTCCAGAAAATCCCGGTAGGAAAAACGTCCGGTCCGAAAGACCATTTCATCGATTGCGCAGAGACTGTCCGCCATAGTCGCCAGACCGCTGAACATGTGATGCTGCCAGCGATAGGCGTCCGCCCCGCCCTGATATTTATCCCGGGCGCGGGCAAGACAGGAATCCACCGCAAGAGAATCGATACTGAAGGCCGGACCGTCCGTGAAAATCGAGTTCACTTTTCCCGCATAATCCAGCATCTCCCGGAAAGCGACGGCTTTCAGCGCCGTCAGAATATCCCCGATGGAACAGGGCATTTTTTTCTTCTTTCCGCATGCCTGTTTTTTCTCTTCCTTTTCGAATACGTGAAGAGCTTCGACGAACCATGCGCAGGAATTGTTGAAGTGGTCGATTCTCTTCATGATGTTGGGGAGTTTTCCGGGAAGGTTGACCCGGTTGCAGCCCGTAATGTCGAAGGCGTCGGCATCGACAGGAGAAATCCCTCCGCGGAGCAGAGTATTCCGGATCAGCTCACGATTGAAAAAGTTCGGAAGAGACGCCAGGGAAACAGCTTTGGCAGCCAGGCGCCAGGCGGAATCGGATTGGTCCGCGGAGAGGAGAAAATTGAGCGTCGGCTGAGGAAGTCCGCAGAGAGCGGCCGCCTCCACGATCCGTTCAGTCAGATCATTCATACGGTCGCCGCGAAGTGTCACATACTGCTTGCTGGCATAGCAGGGAGTCGGCTTCTGCTTGAAGTCGTCTGTGGTGGTTCCGGACAGTTCATTGAGTTTCAGGAAAAAAACAGCCAGCAGTTCTTCGGCTTCCCGCCGAGTCAGTTTGCCGGATTTCCGGTCCTTTTCATAAAACGGAAGGAGATACTGGTCCAGATGTCCCAGGGCAAAGTCGCGCGAGCCGCAAACGCCGCTGGTGATCATCTGCCAGAACCAGACCGACTGGATTGCGGAAAAAAAATCGTATGCCGGACGGAACGGCACCACGGAGAGGGCCTCCGCCACACGGATCATGCGTTTCCTCCGGAACGCCTCCGCATACCGTTTCGCATACGCGTCGACGGCCGTCAGGCACGTCCGCGTGCTTTCCGCAAAAAAGCGGGTATTGAACGACGGCTCGGCGATCGCCGCGTCCTCCACCTCTTTCAGCAGAGACACCAGCCCTTCATTCAGGATACGGTTCCAGCAGAAGGTAATGTGTCCTTCCGAAGAGATTCCGCCCGGAATCCGGGTGAACGGTTCTTCGCGTGTCCACGCGGCTTCCAGAAAACGCCCGCCGAAAACATCCTCCGAATCCGCCGGAACGGACAACCGGTCCAATAGACGGGTAAACTCGAAAACATACCGTTCATGGAAAGCAAGGCGACTCGTTTCCTTCGCGCATTCCCGCAGAATTTCCTCCCGTTCGATAAAACAGAAACGGTTGTCCTGTTCCAGAATCCGGCGGCGAAGCCGGACGATTTTCACTGCAAGTTTCATTTTCAGCTCACCTTGATCCGGGTTGCTCCGGAAATCGTCTCCCGCCAGCGGCGGACCGTTTCCTCCGTGGCGAATTCCTTCATGTCCAGAGGGCTTGAAATACCGAGGCGTCCGCACTTGGACACCCCCAGCGGATGATACGGATGAATCACGATTTCCCGCACGTTTTTCAGACGGTTCGCCCATCCGGCGATTCCCGCCAGATGTTCCTCGTCATCGTTGACTCCAGGCACCAGCGGACAGCACAGCACGATCGCGGCTCCTGCCTCGTCGAGCTTCTTCAGATTCTCAAGAATCAGCTGATTGTCGATGCCGGTCATCGCCTTGTGTTTTTCCGGATCGGTCGCCTTGAGGTCGAACAGAAAAAGATCCACATACGGCAGAAGCGTTTCAAAATCGGACCACGGAGCCAGCCCGCAGGTTTCCACGGCGATGTGGAGTCCGGCCTTTTTCCCGGCTTTCGCCAGCTCCAGCGTAAACGGGAACTGATGCATGGGCTCCCCGCCGGAAAGGGTCATTCCGCCCCCGGAATTCTCATAAAAAACCTTATCCTTGAGCACCTCGTCCAGCACCTCGCGGACAGACATTTTCTTCCCGGCGGTCTCAAGGGCGCCCGCGTAACATTCCTCCGTGCATTTTCCGCAGCGGCGACAACGCTCCCGGTGAAACGTGTGGACCTCATTTTCCATCGCGTGGCAATGCTCCGGACAAACCTTGAAACACCAGCCGCAGCCGATGCACTTTTCCAAGGTGAAAAAGATTTCCGGAACCCCTTTCTGAGACTCCGGATTGTGGCACCAGAGGCAATGCAGCGGACATCCCTTCAGAAATACGGTGGTCCGGATGCCCGGCCCGTCGTGAATGGAAAATTTCTGAATGTCGAAAA
>CAYWZD010000294.1:0-5642 GCA_964462755.1 uncultured Victivallales bacterium
GCACCCGCTCGGCGAAGGCGAGGAAGCCTGCCCGGTTCTGGAGTCGCGCACGGCGTCCGCCGCCCTTCCGGACGGACACACCATGATTCTTCTGGAATATTTGCGGATGATCAAGGAAACCACCCTTTATTCGGAGAAGACAATCAGCTTGAAGATTCCGAACGATGTCTACAACGGACATGTCCGCAAATACGAAGGAAGGAATTTCAAGGCCGAATTCCGTTCTTATCCGGAGCGGCATGAGGTGGCTGACACCCGTTCTCCGTATCTGCAGGTCGACGGAGTGCTGGGAATCGTTTCCCTTTATGGCGCCGATTCCCTCAAGATCGTCCGTTCCGCGGACCAGCTTATTGAACTTCACCATTCACGTTCGCTCACCTCGCTTTACGCCGATGAAATCTGCGGCACGGTTGCGGAGGGGACGGCGCGTTTCCTTCCCGGAACCGTGCTGGCCGATACGGGATGTCTCGTGAGTGCGGCAGTCTCCGCCGCGGAATTGGAACAATTGTACAACTCCGTGCGGACGGTCGAAACGGAATGGCTTCTCCGTGCGGTCGAGCTGACCGCACGGGATGGGCGGCGCTATCTTTTCGTGGCGAACTTCGGAGACGGAGAGGCCGTATTTCTGGGAATCCATCTGGCTCCGCTTTCCGCCGAGTTGATCGTCCGTTGAGCTTTCCCGGTCCGGTTATTCCGGAATGGAAAGCGGGAGCTGGAAGAAACGGATTGCGTTTTCTCGTGCGATTTTGCGGAAAACCGTTTCCGAAATCTTCTTTTCGTCGCGCCATTGCAGGAGCAGTTCCATGGATTTGAACGGCATGTCGGCAAAACAGATGTCGGTCCCGAAGAAGAGACGGTCCTGAAATTCAGTGAGGAACTTCGGACCGTATTCGTGGTCGCAGTTCAACATCCGGAAGGCGTCGGAGAGTTCGCCGAAGAGGTTCGGATAGGTCCGGAAGAGCTTGGGGACGATCCCTTCTTCGCGGATCGGGGGAATCGGCATGGCGGAGAAAATATAGTCCGCGTTGTCGTTGAAGACGGGCTTCCGCTGGGCGGGCGTTGCGAGTTTTCCGAGTTCGGACCAGAAGATGGGACCGTGCGCGAAGACCGTCAGTTTCGGGAAGCGGGCCAGTGTGCGTTCATACTGCGGAATGCCGGGATCGTCGTAGAGACCGAAATCGCCGCCGATCCGGTCCGAACCGTCCCATGTCACGGGGAGCCCCACTTTTTCGGCGCAGCGGAAAAGATTCTGCACCATGTCGTCCGAAGTGGGCAGGTTCGGCATGATCTCGCCGACTCCGCGGCAGCCCTTGTCCTTATAATAGGCCAGCACACGGTCGAGCGGGGCGCTGGAGGAATTGCTCAGGCATCGCGGGTCCACGTTGCAGAAGGGGATGAAACGGTCCGGATGGTTTTTAGCCATTTCCAGAATGTCTTCGTTGGCCTGCGGCAGATAGATTTCCGAGTTGACGATCGGAAGAATACAGCCCATTTCGATGCCGCATTCGTCGTAGCGGCGGAGCAGTTCGTCCGGGGAGGGGAACTGGACCACGAACGGGACCGGCTTCCGGTAAGCGTGGGCGTGAATGTCGACAAACATGGGGGGTTATCCTTTCTTCATGAATTTGGCCAGCTGGATTTCATCGACGCCGTCGAAGAAGTGATCCTTGAGACGTCCTTCTTCCACAAATCCCATTTTCTTGTAATACGCCTGCGCCCTGAGGTTGATGTGGGAGGTGCATGTGTAGATCTTCCGCATGTTGTGACTGCGCCAGAAGGCGTCCGCGGCGGCAAACAGGGCGGAGCCGCAGCCCTTGGCGAAACAGTTCGGATCGACGCCGATCACGCTGAGGGTTCCGAGTCCTCTTTTCAGGTTGGCGGTGACGCAGAGATAGCCGACCACCTTTCCTTCGGATTCGGCCACAAACGCCCGGACTATGGCGGAAGGCGAGCTCCCGGAGGAAGCCTGAATCCAGTGTTCCGGCGTTTCGGGTTCGGTGATCCGGTCGCCCAGAAATGTCTTGAAGCTTTCGAACATGATGCGCGCGACGCTTTCGGCGTCCCTCTTTTCGAATTCACGGACGGTCACACTCATTTTTTATCCTTTCGATTGATTAGGGGGCTGCAGCTTTCCCGCTCGATCAGGAGCGGTTTCACGAAGATTTTCCGGTCCGGAGGGGCTTTCCCCTTCAGAATTTCCACGATCAGTTCAAGGCTTTTCGCGCCCAGTTCGCCGTTGAACACGTCGACCGTGGTAAGGGGAACGGGGGAGGGGGCGTCCGTGTAATTTCCGAAACCGACTACGGACAGTTCTTGCGGCACGCGGAGCCCGGCTTCTTTCGCGGCCCGGATTGCGCCGCAGGCCATATAATCCTCGAATGTGACAAGCGCCGTTGGACGCCTGCCGGATTTAAGAATCCGGGAGAACTCTTCGTATCCGGCGGCTTCCCCCCAGTCGCATGCCTTGAAAAAGCATTCGTCTTCCGCGAGCCCGAGTTCCTGAAGCATCTGCCGGTAAGCCAGATACCCGCAGGCCGTGACATTTCTTCCGGACGGACCGGAGAGAACCCCGATGCGGCGGTGTCCGAGTTTGTGGAGATGGCGCATGGCGTTGAAAACGCCGGAAAAGGAGTCATTCGCCACGGAAGCGACCTCCTCGCCCGCCAGATCGTTGCCCAGCAGAACGAACGGGACTTTCTGCCGTTTCATGAGAAGGATCGAACTGTCCGGCAGTTCCGTGATCACGATCAGACCGTCGAAGGGATGCTGTTTTATGAATTCGGCGATGGAAGCGTTCTTGATGCAGAAAATACGGATCGTGCACGAGAGCGTTTTGGCGCGTCCGGAAATTCCCTGAAGAACTCTGGAGATATACGGATGGTTCAGGTCGTCGAGGTCAGCGAGCAGAAGGCCGATGTCGGGACATTCCTTCCGGAGTTTACGGTGAACCGGGAAAGCGGCCGAGCTCAGATCGTTGACGACCGTGCCGCTGCCTTTCACGGCGGACGCAACGCCTTCGAACACCAGTTCGGTAAGCGCCTTGACCGACGTGTTGCGGCTGGTGCCGAACATCGCGGCCAGTTCATTGGAGGAAGGGAGTTTTTCGCCGGGTTTGTATTTCCCCTGGCGTATTTCTTCCCGCAGGACTTCCTTGATATGCTGATATACCGGAATATTTTCCATGCCGCATTCCTTGATCTTATTGGTTGACCATACAACTTAAAATAACATCGCCGTCCGGTTTTTCAAGGGGGGACGAAAAAAATACTAAAAAAATTTTTTTTCCGCATCTTGACAATATCCGGAAACAGACTATAATAAAAACAATAACAGACAATGGCATACAATAGGTTGAAAAATGATATCAGGCGGACAACTCAAGCGCGAAGAACTGTATCAGACATTGCGCAGTCAGATTTTGAGCGGACAATACAAGCACGGATTGCAGATTCCGCCCGAGACGAAACTGACGGAAGAGTTCAACGTTTCCCGCGACACCCTCCGGGCGGCACTGAAGAAACTGGAGGAAGAAGGGCTCCTGATCCGCGTCCGTCCGAAAGGAACATTCGTCAATGCGCCCAATCTCAACAGACGCCTGATTGTTGCTCTGCTCCAGCCGGGCAACGACATTGCGGAGCCTCGGAATTATATCCTGCCCGGCATGCAGAAGGCGGCGATGGAGCACGGGTTTGAAATCGAGCTCTGCCCGATCGATTTTGTCAATGAAACCATGTCGATGTTCCGCAACAAGGAAATTGCGGGGTATGTGATTTTCGGAGGCCGCTACAGCGGAGAGGAACCTTATGTCAAGTTTCTTCAGAAATCCGGACGCCCGGTCATCATGGCCGGATGCCATGCCGGCGACGTCCGCACCACCGGATTCGCCGGAATCCGCCCAGACCGCAAGACTGCCTGGATGGATGGTCTGAGGGCGTTGAAGAAGGCTGGACACTCCCGGATCGCCACGCTTACGATGCCTTGTCTCCAGGGATTCAACGAGGATCTGGCCGCCTATCAGGAAGCCCTGCGTGCCGAAGGTCTTTTCGCTTCCGGACTGATTCTGTATTCGGAATATAAATACGAAAGCGTGAGGGAAGCCTTGGTTCGCTTGCGCAAGATGGGCAATCCGCCGACCGCGGTCATGTGTTATTCGGACTTCTTCGCCATGCTGCTGCTCCGGGCGGCGGAAGAGTTATCCGTCCGGATTCCGGAGGACCTTTGCGTGATGGGATTTTCCGGGTATGCCGGAGCCCGTTTCCTTAATCCGCCGCTGGCGACCGTGGATTTGAACGCTTTCAAAAAAGGGACCATCGCGGTGGAATTGATCGCCGATGCTTCGAAATGGTTTGACAATCCATCGGTTGCCGTTCCGGAAATCGTGGTGCCCCACAAGGTCGTTCTGCGGGAGAGCGCGATGATCTGGCGGGTGGAGTCCATGTTTGCCTGAACGGTCACTGTGAATGGGGAATTCAGTTTTCGAACAACATAACTTTCAAAGGAGCAACTATGAAAAACAGAACGGCGGCTAACAGAATGTCGGCATCCGGTGTCCGGCGGTTCACATTGATCGAACTGCTGGTTGTGATTGCGATCATTGCGATTCTGGCTGGAATGCTGCTTCCGGCGCTCAACAAGGCGAGGCTTCGGGCGCAGGCGGTCGGCTGTCTCAACAACCTGAAACAGACCGGGATGCTCGTGACCCAGTATGGGATGGACTGGAACGAATACTACTTTGTCGGAAATCCGACGGAATACTCTTACTGGAGCAATCTTCTCCGGAGCTGCGGATATGTCAAGGGGGAATACGGAAGCGATTATGTATACTATTATCCGAAGAGTTTCACTTGTCCGACTGCCAAACTGGACCCCGCCCGGGATAAGATTCCGGGCATGGCCAATACCTTGCTGACGTACGGCATGCCGGTGGATTACTACAACCGGGACACCTCCACCTGGACCGCTCTTCCGAAATATTTCAAACCGACGCAAGTTATCGGGAAAGGCTATGGTTACGGCACTCAGGTCGTGCTGACTGACAGTGTTCACAAGGACAGCAGTTATCTCCGGATGAACTGGGTCGTCTATTATTACTACGACAGCAGCCAGATCACCGCCATGCGTCATGCCAAAGCCGCCAACATGTATTTCCTCGATGGACACGCCGCCGCCGTCAACGCGGAAGAAATGCGGAAGCTCAACTCTCCCATCTACTCGAACAAACTCCTTATCCCTTGATCCGTTCCACCCTTCAAAATTTTGATTGAACCCAGGGAAACACTCATGAAAATAAAACTCCAGTATTTTTTGTGTCTCGCCGTTTTCACGTTTGCGCTTTCGGGTGCGCCGGTTGAGCTGAAAACCCCTTCCATTTCACTGACGGTCCTTCCGGAAAAGGGCGGCATCATCACCTCTCTCCAAAGCGGAACGGTGAAATTCGACTTTTCCGGTGATGAGTTGAATAAAGACGGGTTCGGTCTTGGCAAGGAACGAGTTTTCGGCGACAATTCCGAATATATCCGGGCTCCCTGGAAACTGATCTCGCAGACGCCGCGTTCAGTGGTTCTTCAGGTTACCGGAATCCAGCCGTATGCGAAACTGGAGATCACCAAGACCTACACCCTTCCGGAAAAAGGCGCCTATGT
>CAYWZD010000295.1:0-5334 GCA_964462755.1 uncultured Victivallales bacterium
GGATGTGTTCGGAGTCACCGTTCTGGCCTGCTGCGTCGGAGTCGGCGGCGGAATCGTGCGGGATTGCATCATCGGCGCCGTCCCGGTTGCCGCGCTTCAGAATGAACAATATATTCTGATCTGCATCGCGGCGGGACTCCTGATCTTCTTCACTGCAAAATACTGGATGCGTTTCCGGAACATCATCCAGATCGGCGACGCCATCGGACTCGGGGTATTCACGGCTCTGGGCGCACAGAAGGGACTTCAGTTCCATCTCGGATTCACCGGAATCATCCTTTGCGGAATCTTCACCGCCATCGGAGGCGGCATGATCCGCGACATCCTGACGGGAACCGTTCCCGTGGTCCTGAAAAGCGATTTCTATGCGACGGCCTCGCTGATCGGCGGCGTGGTGTTCTGTCTGCTGCTTCCCCTCAAATTTCCGTTCTTCCTCACTTTCCTGATCGTATCGGGTCTGGTGATGACGATCCGCCTGCTGGCAATCCGCTTCAAAGTGACCCTCCCGACGGCAGACCGTTCCGGACACTCCCGGTAAAATTGGTTTCACCGCTCCGGCGAAACGTCAAAAAAAAATCACCGCCGGGTGAACGACGGTGATCCGGATGAATTCGCGGGAACTTATTTGAGTGTGGCCGCGACTTCGTCAATGGCTTCTTCAAAGACCTGAATCGACTCGCGAAGCATGTCTTCTGGAATCATCAGCGGCGGAGCGATCTTGAGACATTCGCCGCCGATTCCGACCGGGGCAAACATCAGAAGGCCCTTTTGATAGCAGGCGATGTTGATTTTCGTGGCCAGTTCGGGATTCGGGGTCTTGGTTCCGGGCTTGACAACCTGGATTCCAGCGACCAATCCCTTGCCGTGCATGCATCCGAGGAAGGACGGATACTTCTTCTGTATCCGGTCCAGAGCCGGAATCAGGATTTCGCCCATCTTCGCGGAACGTTCGACCAGTTTCTCGCGCTCAATGATGTTCAGGTTCTCGATGGCGGCGGCCACGGCCAGCGGCGAAGCCGAGTGCGTGGAGGTCATCGATCCGGGAGGATAGAGGCCCATGATGTCCGTGCGTCCGATCACCGCGGAGATCGGCAGGGAGGAACTGATGCCCTTGCCGCAAGCAATGATATCGGGCTTGACTCCATAGTGCTGGAAGGAGAACATCTTGCCGCTGCGTCCGAATCCGGCCTGGACTTCGTCGCAGATGAAGACGATGTCGTGTTCGCGGCAGAACTTTTCCAGTTTCTGCGCATATTCCACGGGAAGGAAGTCTGGACCAACGCCCTGGAAGGATTCGACCATCACGCCGCAGATGTCTTCGGGCTTGACGTGCTTGGCCTTGAGGGTGTTCAGGAACAGGTCGAAGCTGGTGTCCTCATTTTTGTAGCCGTCCGGGAACGGAACCTGAACGAAAGTCGGATCGAGCTGGCCGATCCACTTTTTCTGGTTCGGGTTGCCGCCGGCAAGCTGGGAACCCATCGTGCGTCCATGGAAAGCATTGTTGAAAGAGATGAAGTACTTCTTGTTCGGGCCGTGCTTCTCAAGGCCGTAGGTTTTGGCGAGCTTGATGCAGTTTTCCGTGGCTTCGCTGCCGGTGCTCAGCAGGAAAACCTGATACTTTTCCGGATCGGGGGAAAGCATGCGGAGCTTATGGGTCAGAGTGGCGCGGCCTTCATGCGGAAACACGTAGGTGGCCAGAAGTTCCTGATCGATCATCTTGCGGAGGGCGTCGCGGATTTCCTTGCGGCCGTGTCCGGCGTTGGTGATGAGCACGCCGGAGGACCAGTCGATCCAGCGGTTGCCCCACTTGTCCCAGACGCTCGCGCCTTCGGCGCCGTGCCAGATGATCGGCGGCTGGCCGGACATCGAGCGGGGTTCGGATTTCTTGAGTTCTTCGAAAATCGGCAGGGATTCCGGGACGGGAAGAGCGGTGCAGATTTTCCGGTTTGCGGTTTCCACCGGTTTCACTTTCACCGGGGTCAAATCATAAACAGCCATTTTTCAGCCTCCTTGGGTTCTGAATTTTCAGTTTTTCGCTCTGAGTTGAACATGCGGCTTGTCGCCGTAGACGATCTGCGCCCAGTCCCCGTCATGGAGAATGGACAGGCGGGCGGCCTCGACCACCAGCTCGTTGATGCTGCTGTTGGCGGGGGTCGCGATAATGCCGCGATCGTCGGTTTCCTTGATCATTTTCCGACGGATTTCCAGGGACTCGGCGGAATCCTTATCCTGCACCGCGGATTCGATCTTCTGCATGTTTTCGATGTTGGCGGCCACGGAATCGTAACCGTATCCCATCGGCATGAAGCCCTCGCCGTCCCACGGCGCCAGACGGTAGAAGTCGGGACTCACATAGTTGTAGTAGGAACCGGCGCAGCCGATCGGTTCCAGATAGCAATGACGGACGCCGCGATACTGGTCGTCGTGCTGGATCAGGGCGCTCTTGCCCTGCCCTTCGCAATACATCACAAGGCACTGGTCGTTGCTTCCGGCGCCCGCGTCGGGATAGCCGAGACCGTCGATCACGGACAGGACGGCGCCGTTTTCATAGCGGACGCGCCCATTGGCCCACATGTAGCCTTCCTTGCCGTTCGGGAATTTGCCCTTGATGCCGGAAACGGAAAGTTCCGCGGGCTTGAGTCCGGTAATGAAGTAGACAAGGTCCACGTAGTGACAGCCGACATAAACGAACGGGTCGGTCTGGTCGACGGTAAACCAGTTCTGGAAGTTGGAGAAGCGGTAGTAATAGGGTTCGATCATCTTGGCTTCACCCATCGTGAAACTGCCGAAGTGTCCCTGACGGTACTGACGGCGCGCCAGCAGGGAGCGGCGGTCGAAGCGCTTGTGGTATTCCACGCCGACGAACAGGCCTTTTTCGAGGGCGATCTTTTCGATCTCTACGGACTGTTCGTATTTGAGCACGAGCGGCTTCACGCAGAGCACGTGCTGGTTGCACTTGAGCGCCTGCATGACCAGCGAATAGTGGAACTGGTCCGGCACGGCCACGATCACCGCCTGACGGGGTTTCATCTTGCTCAGGACCTCATTGGCAAGGTTCGGGAACATCTTGTCGGGCGCTTCATCGAGCGACGGATACGCCGTGAAGGACTGTCCGGGGAACGCTTCCTTGATTTCCGCGGAATCCCGCAGGGTGCGGAGGGGAGCGCTGTTCAGGGCGCAAACGCTGATCTCGCCGACAACGCCGAGACGTTGCAGGTGGTAAGCGGACGGAAGGATCAGATCGTGGGTAATCATGCCTCCGCCGATGATGCACAGGTCAAGTTTGACTTTGTTCATGGTTATATGGACTCCTTTCAATAGGGTTGTTACGGTAAGTAGCCGCGTGCGACCTTGGCATCGCAGACGGTTTTGACGGCCAGAAGCATGGCGGCCTGACGCATGTTGACTCCGCGCTCGCGCGAGAATTCGTAAACCTGCCGGAAGCGGGTCTTCATGCGCTTGCTTAAACGCTCGTTGACCTCTTCCTCGGTCATCTGCTCCTGCTGGGTTTCCTGCGTATATTCAAGATAGGACACGAACACGCCGCCGGCATTGCACAGAATGTCGGGAATGATGAACACGCCTTTCTTTTCCAGAGTGCGGTCTGCCTCGCTCGAAGTGGGGCCGTTGGCGCCTTCGGCGATGATGCGCGCCTTGACGCGCTCGGCGTTCTCGCCGGTGATCTGGTTGCCGGAAGCGGCCGGGACCAGCACATCGCATTCGATCTCCAGCAGTTCCTTCCCGGAGATGTCTTTGCTTCCGGGGAATCCCTGCAATTTGCCGTGCTGCTGATAATATTTCTGGAGAGACTCCACATCGATTCCCTTACGGTCGAGAATTGCACCGTGGACGTCGGCAATTCCAATGACTTTGCAGCCCTGACGGAAAAGTTCGAGCGCGGCGACCGACCCCACGTTTCCGAACCCCTGCACCGCCACGGTGACATTCTTCGGTTCCATGCCCATCGCATGAAGGACTTCGACGACGGACAGCATGACGCCGCGTCCGGTAGCTTCGCGCCGCCCGGGAATGCCGCCCAGAATCACCGGCTTGCCGGTCACGTAACAGCCTTGCGTGGTGGCGTTGCCCATGGAATGGCTGATGGCGTCCTTGATGTAACCCATGTCGGACTCGTTGGTCCCCATGTCCGGAGCCGGAACGTAGATGAGCGGATGAATGTGGTTATGGGCGTTCCGCGCAAAACTGCGGATCACCGTCTGCTTGTCGAGCTTGGAAAGCGTGGAGGGATCGCAGACGATTCCGCTCTTGCCGCCTCCGAACGGGACGCCGATCAGCGCACATTTCCAGGTCATTTCCATGGAAAGCGCGGAAACGTCGTCGAGCGTGACGTTCGAAGCCATGCGGATGCCTCCCTTGCAGGGACCGACCGCCCCGCAGTGCTTGACGACATACGCCTTGATGATGTGAATTTTGCCGTCGCTCAGAAGAGGCGACAGCTGGATCTCCGTCCGTTCCGCGGGATGGCGCAGAATGTCGAGCAGTTCCTTGTCATACTCTTTCTCCAGCAGCCCGGCCGCGTTGTTGAAATTTTCAATCGCATTGTCCAGCATGTTCTTCGCACTCATCACATTTCTCCCTTATGCTTGAGGTTGAATCAACTTCCGGTATATTCAATACAGGATTCTCTTTCGATCAGTTCCGGAGCCAGTTTCCGGACTTTCCGGCTTTTCGTTTCGGCGTCGGCGATCAGGTCGAAGGCCGCGGCGACCATGCGGCGGACCGGAACCCGGATCGTGGTCAGGGCCGGAATCATCAGCTCCGCCGAAGGAATATCGTCGAACCCGGTCAGGGAAATGTCGCGCGGAGCGGAAAGACCGTGTTCATACAGGGCGCGCAACCCGCCCTGCGCGGTAAAATCGTCCGCGGCCAGCACGGCGGTCGGACGGCATTTGCGGGTTTTCTGAAGCAGTTTTTCCATGGCGCGGAAACCGATGTGTTCATCGCCTTCGACGGAAACGAATTCCGAAGCGATGTTTTTGGAACAGAGGACTTCCTCCAGCAGACGACGACGGCGCAGATGCGGTCCGGAGGAACCGCCGATGAAACCGAGACGGCGGTGTCCCTTCAGCAGGACGTCTTCCACCAGCATGCGGATTCCGGCCGCCTCGTCGACTTCTACCCGGACCACGCCGGGATAGTCGGTGTCAACGCCGACCTGAGCCACGGGAATATCACGCGAAGTGAATTCAGAAACCCAGTCCGAACAGATGTCGCTTCCGCAAACGATGAGCGCGTCGAGACGGTAACGCAGCAGAGACGCGCTGTCGCGGGGAACGCCCTTGTCGAGATCGAAACCGGTAAGGTTCAGGGAAC
>CAYWZD010000295.1:5344-5640 GCA_964462755.1 uncultured Victivallales bacterium
AGCCGTTTTTGTGCGCCCGGTCCTGAATGACTTCGGTCATGCGTCCCAGAAATGGATCGTTGAAATCCTTGATGATCACCCCGATGACCTTCGCCGTGAAGCCGCGCAGAGTCAGCGCGGCGGGATTGGGCACGTAACCGAGTTCGGCGGCAGTCTCGCGGATTTTGCGGACGGTCTCCTCGGAGGCTCCGATATTGACGGCAGTGCCGGAAAGCGCCCGAGACACCAGCGACGTCGAAATGCCCAGTTTTTCAGCAATGGTCTTCTGTGTAATCATTTTTCAATCTCACACGTTT
>CAYWZD010000296.1:0-2720 GCA_964462755.1 uncultured Victivallales bacterium
ACCGCTCCGGGCGGGAGATTTCGTGCTCCGCACGACCAGCCTTCGCGGCTGGACCTCGCAATACTGGGAGTATTGCATGACTTCTTTTCAGAAATATGGAAGAGTCATTGACGCCAAACCGCCGGAGTGGATCACAATTTGAGCATTTTCAACTTTTCCGGGTCCGCAATTTCAACCATTTTTCCGGTTTTGCGGGCTTCGGAGGCTTTTGCAATCGCGTCTTTCAGAACAGGGATCATGCCCCGGATCACGTCTTCCAGATTTTTCACTCCGGTTTCGGCTTTGGCGCGTTCCGGATAGCCCATGACGCCGACCTTGATTTCGGGGCGCTGAACCGTATTGACAATCTCCTGATGAAGCCCGGTGAAGTTGGTCCGGAACTGATAGGCGTCAGGATCATCGCGCATCATTTCGGCGATTTCGGGAGTGTCCATTTCCAGTTCCTCCATGTGGACGAGTCCGGGGCGGTAGGCCAGCATCGCGGAGGTTTCACTTTCCCCGGCGTGGTAGTCACGGCCGTAAATATGATCCAGCGTTCTTTTCGAATAGTCGCTGTGACGGATGAAAATAATCATGGCTTTCTGCATCGCGGGGTTCATCCACTTCAAGATGCGGAGCGATTCCTTGAGGTGGATCAGGCTTTCGCTTCCGCCGTGTCCGGGCACGATGAAGACATTCAGGAATCCCTGGTTGACGAGGGATTCCATGATGTCGCAGACCATGTTGGAAAAATTGTTGGGCTTGACGTTGATGGTGCCGGGAAGCTGTCCGCCGGAAAAGCAATAGTTGAGGCAGGGAGCCACGATGCAGTCCAGTTCCTCTGCCATTTTATAGGCGAGGATTTCGGCGTTATGGATGTCCATGCTCAGCGGCAGATGGTAGCCGTGCTGTTCGACAACTCCGTAAGGGAAGATGACGGTCTGGTTGTGTTTCAGATACTCGCGGACTTCTTTCACGGTCATTTCGCCCATGGCGTGCGTTCTCATTGCAATACTCCTCCTTGTTTTTATGTCTGGCAGGAATCAAGAAATGATTCGAGCAGGATTTTTCGCGGGTGGTAATCCGGTGCGGTGAGCTCCCGGACAATCTGCGCTCCGGCCTCCCGGAAATCACAGCGGACAGCGGGGGTGCGCGGCAGGAGCCTTGTGTTATAAGGGCCTTCGCCGGACGTGACGATCCGGACCGAATCCGGCAGGCCGCAGTTGAAGGCCAGGGATCTGGAAAAATCGACGGAGGGCAGTTCCGAAACTTTCAGGAAAAGTCCGTCGAACCGTTCTTTTTTCCAGCAGGCGGCAAGCTGTGTCTGGAAATGTTCACGGTCTTTTTGGGTCCAGAGCGAATATTGTTTCGGGTAGCGGAACCGCGGCATGAGATCGAAGGGGCCTTTCTCAAGTCCCTGAAGGGCGGGATCGATGACGGCGGTTTTCCGGCAGTCGTATTCCTTGCGGAGATAAAGGTCGGCGGTTTTCAGGAGGGCGGGCACGTCGTTCTGGAAGTGGAGCCATTGATCCGTGAAATGGTCCAGCGGCGGAAAGTCGTTTTCATTTCCGAGCGTGAGAAGTGCCGCGCGGCATCCGCTTTTCTCCAGCTGTTCGAAAATCGTGCGGTACCAAAGCGAGAAGATCACCACGCGGCCGGAGTCATTCAGATGGGCCAGAATGCGCGGATCGACATCGTCGTTCCGGTTGGACGGGGAGAGGGCCAGCGTTTCCACGCGACAGTTCCGCTTGGCGCCTTCCGTGATGACGCCGCAGAGAAGTTCGCGCGTGATTATGGAATTCGAGTATCCGATCCGGTCCGCCAGAATGTCCGCGCAGGGCAGGAGGAAGGAAATCACATCGTCGTTTTTTTTCCGGGAGGTGATGAACGTGCCTTTGCCCGGGAGCCGTTCGACCAGATGTTCTTCTTCGAGCAGGGACAGGATTCCCCGCAAGGTTTCCCGCGCGATTCCAAGATGACGTGCCATTTCTTTTTCCGTAGGCAGACGGCTTCCTTCCGCGAGAGCTCCGCTCAGTATCCGTGCCCGGAAATCCCCGGCGATTCGATTGCGTATTTTCGGCGGTTTCATGAAATTCTCCTTTCTCCGGTCTATTTATTCAATGTAAACTCCGGTCTGGTTATGATGCAAGGCGGAAAGAATATTTTTTTGAAAAAATTTTTTCTTGTAATCCGCCAATCCTGCGATATTGTAGTGATTCCCCAGAAACCAGTCATGAAAGCGAGGTCCCGTGAATGAACGATACTGCTTTGAAGACAACGGTCCGGTATATGGGCCTGACGGAAGAGGAAGTATTGAAAAACCGTCGGGAATTCGGGGAAAACCGGCTGTCTCCGCCGAAAAGACAGCCGTGGTGGAAACTTCTCCTTGCCAAGTTCGACGATCCCGTGATCCGCATCCTGATCATTGCTGCGCTGATTTCCATCAGCATCGGGGATTGGCTCGAGGGAACCGGAATCCTGTTGGCCATTCTGCTGGCGACGGTTCTTGCTTTCCTGAATGAATTCAAGGCGGAAAAGGAATTCGACATTCTCAACCAGACGGGCGACGAGGTGCCCGTGAAGGTGATCCGGGGCTCCAATTTCCAGACGATCCCGAAGCTGGACCTTGTGGCGGGAGACATTCTGTTCGTGGAATTGGGCGAAGAGGCCCCCGCCGACGGTGTCGTTCTGGAAGCGGTGAATCTTCAGGTGGACCAATCCAAACTGACCGGCGAATCCGA
>CAYWZD010000296.1:2820-5635 GCA_964462755.1 uncultured Victivallales bacterium
TTCTGGAAGCGGTGAATCTTCAGGTGGACCAATCCAAACTGACCGGCGAATCCGATCCGGTCCGCAAGGTCAGCTTCGAAGATGCGCGAACGGCGGTGTCCGCGGAGGAGACCTATCCGGCATACATGCTGCTGCGAGGCTCTCCCGTAATGGAAGGGCACGGCTATGTGAAAGTCAGTGCGGTCGGCGACCGGTCCGAGATCGGGAGGACCGCCGCGGCGGCCGTGGAGGAAAAGGTCGGTAAAACGCCGCTGAACGAACAGCTGGAACGTCTCAGCCGGCTGATCGGAGTGATTGGATTTATTGCGGCGGCCGTCACGTTCGGCGCTCTGGTGATTCATGGATATCTGACCGGCGGAATCCGCCAGACGAGCGGACAGTGGATGGTGTCGGGCGTGATGCTGATCGCCATCCTGACCGCGCTTTCGCGGGTCTGGATTCCTGTCCTGTTCGACGGCCTTGGACTTTCCTCCGGCAGACGGTATATGCCGCGATGGCTGGCGTCGGGCGGAATGCGGAAATGGCTGTTGTCCTTCGGCGTCGGCCTCCTGGTTCTGCTGTGCGGGACCGGCCTGCTTTACTTCGGCGGTGAGGTTTCCGGGAATGTGTCCGTCTGGATCGCTCCGGAAGCGCTGTCGCAGTTCGTCAAATTCTTCATGGTCGCGGTTACGCTGATCGTGGTGACGGTTCCGGAAGGTCTTGCCATGAGCGTGACGCTGAGTCTGGCCTATGCCATGCGCAAGATGACCGCGACGAACAATCTGGTCCGCAAGATGCACGCGTGCGAGACAATCGGGGCGGCCACCGTGATCTGTACCGACAAGACAGGAACCCTGACCATGAATCAGATGCGGGTTCATGAGATGCTTTTTCCGCTGGCTCCGCCCGCGTTTTCCGCACTGTCGATCGCCGTGAATTCGACAGCCAACCTGTCGCTGGTCGATCCGTTCAATCCCCAGCCCATCGGCAATCCCACGGAAGGCGCTCTCCTGCTCTGGCTCCACAAGCAGGGGTTCGACTATGAACTGCTGCGGGAAAGGTTCCGGATCACCACCCAGTGGACTTTTTCAACCGAGCGTAAATTCATGGTCACAAAAGGATTCACGGACGGTTCCTCGATGGAAATTCTGTTTGCCAAGGGCGCTCCGGAAATCCTGCTGAAACGCTGTGCTTATTTCGAAACGAAAATCGGGAGTCAGACTCTTTCCTACGGGGATCGGGCGGAAATTCACCGTCAATTGCTTTCGTTTCAGGCGCGGGGAATGCGCACGCTCGGGTTTGCCTGCCTTTACAATCCGCCCGACAAATCCGATGTGCTTGAATTGGCCCAGGGAATGACGTGGATGGGGTTTGCCGCGATCGCCGACCCGGTTCGCGCGGATGTTCCCGTCGCCGTCGATGCCTGCCGCAGAGCGGGTATCCAGGTCAAGATGGTGACGGGCGACAATCCGGAAACCGCCCGCGAAATCGGGCGTCAGATTCATCTGTGGGACGATTCGTTAACCTCGAAATACAGCCTTCTCACCGGAAGTGAATTTGCCGCTTTGTCGGATGAGGAGGCGCTCCTGGCTTCCGGGGAGCTCAAGATCATGGCGCGCGCCAGACCCGACGACAAGCTCCGTCTCGTGAAGTGCCTGAAGGCGCAGGGGGAAATCGTCGCCGTGACCGGTGACGGCACCAATGATGCGGCCGCACTCCACAACGCGGACGTCGGAATCGCCATGGGCAAAACCGGCACGGCGATTGCCAAGGAGGCTTCCGACATCATTCTTCTCGACGATTCTTTCATCAGCATCGTCAACGCGGTGATGTGGGGGCGTTCCCTCTATCGCAACATCCAGAAATTCATTCTTTTCCAACTGACGGTCAACGTGGCCGCGCTGAGCATTGCCGTGGCCGGTCCCTTCATCGGCGTCGAACTGCCCCTGACCGTCATTCAGATGCTCTGGATCAATCTGATCATGGACACGTTTGCGGCTCTGGCGCTGGCGACCGATCCGCCGGACCCGGCCGTCATGGATCTGCCTCCACGCAGGAACACCGAGTTCATCGTGACCCCGCGCATGTGGGGCGGAATTCTCGGTGTCGGCGCGCTCTTCGTCGCGGTGATGCTGGCGCTGATTTTCCGGATGAAACATTCGGCTTCCGATTCCGATCCGCGCTGGCTGACCATCCTGTTCTGCGTCTTTGTCCTGCTTCAATTCTGGAACCTTTTCAACGCGAAATGCTTTGGAAGCGGCGGTTCCGTCTTCAGGCGGCTGGGCGACAGCAAAACATTTCTGGCGATCGCCGGGACGATCCTCGGCATGCAGATCGTGTTTGTCCAGTTCGGAGGACGGATTTTCCGGACCGTGCCGCTGAGTCCGAAGGAGTGGGGGCTGATTCTTGCCTTCACATCCCTCGTTTTCTGGGGCGGCGAGGTGTTCCGCGTTGCGAACAAGCTTGTCACCCCGTCCCGGCGGTCGTGAATTTCCGGTGAGTCCGGATCAGAAACAACCCTCGAGGGTTGCCTGTGTTACACGCATCACATTTCCTCCGACGATCTTGCGGATGTCGTCATCGGAGAAACCCCTCTGCACCAGTCCGACCGTGAACAGCGGCCAGTTGGTCCATGCGACGGAATCGTTCATCTTCCCGGTCGGTTCGAAGGGATCGACGGCGGGAGTCCAGAACTGTTCAAAAATCGGACGCGAACGCCGTATGTTCGGCCAGACGATGCCTTTATCGGAAAGACAGGGCATCGAACAATCCGTGCCGATGGCCACGTGATCGGTTCCGAAGTGTTCCGCCACATAGACGATATGGTCGAGGAAGG
>CAYWZD010000297.1:0-5622 GCA_964462755.1 uncultured Victivallales bacterium
GGTTCGGCGATCAGCAACCCGCCGATGAAGGAAACCGTGTCTCCGGCGCTGGTCCGACACAAATTCGGCAAAGGGGAAGTCCTGTATGTGGCGGGGAATCTGGAGGAAATTCCCTTCCCGTATCATCACGCGATTCTCACGTCCCTGATGAAACAGCTCCGAGGAACGCCGCTCGTCGAAACCAACGTGCCCGGCGCCGTGGAAGTGACGCTGTTCGACCAGCCGGAGCAAAAACGTCTGGTATTGTCTCTTTTGAACCTGCCGCTTGAACTGCCGCCGCTTCCGGTGCATGACTTGAAACTCCGCCTGAACCTGCCGGAAAAATACGCGGTCAAGGCGCTCTTCCTCGCGCCGGAAGATAAGGCATACGCGTTCGAATGCAAGGAAAACGCGGTGGAAATCCGTATGGACAAACTGGAAGAATTCGCTTTATTCACCCTTCAATATTGAGGAGACTGTCATGATCCGCAAAGCCTTTTATATGGAAGTCAAGCCTGACCGCATCGAAGAATATACACGCGCCCACAATCCGATTCCGGAGGAACTGTCCGCCATCATCAAGCGTCATGGAGTGCACAACTATTCCATCTTCCACCACCCGGGCACCAACGTAATGTTCGGATACATGGAGATCGAGAGCGAAGAAGAGTTCGCCCGGATCGGCGACTACGGACGCTGTCACCAGTGGTGGAAACAGATGACGGAAAATCTGGTTTGCGCCGCGCCCGGAGCCGACAAGGCCAAGGAAGAGGAAATGAAAGAGGTCTTCCACCTCGAATAAGGTTCTTTCCCGATTTTCCTGAAAGAAACTTATATCAGCAGCGGATGCCGTATAGTCCCTTGAGGTAGCGCCCTTCCGGGAAGAATGCCGACACGGGATGATCCGGTCCTTGCGACAGCCATTTCACGATCCGGAAGTCAGCTCCGGCGTCAAGTGCGGCAGACTCCACGACCTTGCCGAACAAAACGTCGTCCATCGCCCCGGAACAGGAGAATGTGAACAGTTTTCCGCCGGGCCGCAGAAGTTTCATGGCCAGCAGATTGATGTCCTTGTATCCGCGCGCGGCCTTTTCCTTGTGCGTGTAGCTTTCGGCGAACTTCGGCGGGTCCAGCACGATCAGGTCGAAGGTTTTCCGGGAGTCACGGCAGAGACGCAGATACTGGAACACATCGGCACAGGCTGTTTCAAAAGATTCAGCCGCAAACCCGTTCAGGGCGGCATTATCGGATGCCTCCTTCAAAGCGGGTTCGGAAGAATCCACGTTCATGACATGTTTCGCACCGCCGCGCAACGCGGACAGCCCGAAACCGCCGGTATAGGAAAAACAGTTCAGCACGGATTCCGCCCCCGCCGCGGCTTCCATGACCTCTTTCCGGTTGAAGCGCTGATCCAGATAGAACCCGGTTTTGTGTCCCTGTTTCACATCGCACTGGAAACGGACACCGTTTTCGGTGAACTCCAGACGGTCCGGAGGATTCTCCCCGAGCAGAACACCGGTCCGGGACTCCAGTCCGTCTTTCTGACGGCTTTCAACATCCGACCGTTCGTAGACGCCCTTTCCCGCATATTTCCCGAGAATCTCCGCAATCACTCTCCGGTGAAATTCCGCTCCGGCTCCCGTGAACTGGCAGACGATGAAGTCTCCGAACTTGTCCGCAATCAGTCCGGGCAGGCCGTCCGACTCCGCGTTGACCAGGCGGAAGGCATCCGGCAGACAGCCCGCAAAAACGCCCTGACGCAGACGGAACGCCGTCTCGATCCGGCGCTCGAAAAAGGCTTCATCCACCGTTTCGGACTCATTGAACGTCCACACCTTGACGGCTATGCTTGAGCTCGGACACCAGGCTCCGAACGCAAGAAAAGCGCCCTTGGAGCCGACGATGCGGACGGTCTCTCCGTTCTCCGGATGTCCTTCTGTTTTTGCCACCGCGCCGGAAAATATCCACGGATGCTTTTTCAGTAGGGTGAAGTCCCGATCGTTTTTCAGCGTAATCGTATTCATCTTGATGGTTCGCAGTCTTTCTTATTGCAGGATCAGCCAGCCGGTATTGTTCGGATTGAAATCACGCTGAAGGAGACGCGGTTCCCACGGTTTTCCGCCCGCCCAGGAGAAATCCTTCCCCTGGATGTTCACCCGCATGGGAAATCCCCCGTTGCGGTATCCGTCGAAAAGGGAGAGAGGAATCTCCGCGGTGACCCGGTTTTTTTCATGTTTGAAGGCGATTTTCGGAGGAACCCGGAAAATGAAGTCATAGACGATGTCTTTCCCGTTCTTCTGAAAGTCGATCCGGAACGCCTGCCAAAGACGGCAAGGTTCGATCTCCAGCCAGAAATCCTCGCCGGACAGTCCTTCCACCGTGAAATACAGGGTCTTGCCGTCGTGATACGAAGTCCAGAACGCATCCTTTCCGGGAATCGGATTGGACTGAAGCGCCTCCCCTTTCCGGGTGGAGACGGCGGTGGGACCGGTCGGCTTCTTTCCGGTATATTCGTCGATGGCCGGATCATCCGGACGGAATCGCGGGAAGTCCTCTTCCAGCAGAAGGCGGAGCAGTTCCGCCCGCGCCGCGAGCTTTTCCGGGAAAAAGAGATAGCCTTCCGCCTCGGAGTGATAGCCCAGACGGGAATCGCGTTCACACAATTCCTTCATACGCAGAGTGTTGACAATTTCGCTCTCCACGGTCTCACGGAGGAAGGAAAGACGGTCCACATGGTCGCGGAACATCTCTTCACGCGCGGAATAGAACTGAAGAATATTGTAGGTGCTGTGCATCTGGAGCAGGATCGCTTCCGCCAGATCGACGTCCGCCTTGCGGGCGGGGGCCTGCGGATGAACGGATTCCAGCAGTTTGAATCCCTCCCGCCAGGTTTCGAACATCTCGCGGCACAGGATCAACGCCTCTTCGAGGGTATGCTGGAAGCCGAGACATTCTCCGATGCGGTCGCCGCTGACTTCCGGGAAGTGCTTCAACACCCAGCTCGGGGAAATCGGCTCCTCGACCGGAAAAAGGTGAAGCGGCCAGCCGATCGACTGATGGAGGGGCCCCCACCATTCGAAGGCAATGTTCGCGGGGAACTTCCGGTAGGCTCGGGAGAAGAGCATCCACGCCCGGACCACCGTCGGCGCGTCCTGCCGCCAGTCCGGACGCGCCAGATGAGTCAGGAACTCCTCTTCCGTCTTCGGGAACGGTTCAAAGGAGAGTTCCCCGGCCGCCTTGTTCATGAGGCCCGGATAATTTCCGAAATACCAGCATTGCATCGCGGCATATACACCCAGTTCGTTCATGGCTTTGTATTTTTCATACAGGTTGCCGGGAACCGGAATAAACGGCACGGACGCGTTTTCGTGGGAACAACCGACCTGAATCTTGGCCGCCATCTTTTTTGTCCGGGAAGCCACACTGCGGAAGAGTTCTGAGGGGCCGATATACGCAAGCGAATAGTCGAACACGTTGCGTCCCTTTCCGAGCTGAACTTCCACTCCGCCCGACTCCAGGTTGAACATCAGTCCGCTTTCCTCCGGCCAGTGGTCCGTGACCTTTTCCAGACGGTGCATGAACGGGGAGCCGTCCCGCTGTCCCGGCGCATAAAACCAGCCGATGAACTCGGCGTCCGGACTGGCCCGGTGCATGGCTTCGGTCATGACCCGCGCGGACTCGCCGAAGATTTCCGACGGTTTCCGTCCGGAACAGACAGGGCATATCCCGTCCGGAACATGATCGTACATCATCCAGTTGACGCACGCGCCGTTGTCTTCCCCGAACATGATGTTGATGATGCCGCCCAGTGCCGGAACCGCGGTAAAGAGAGTCTCCACCGATTCAGACAGGTATTTTTTTCCAGTTTCCGAAGAGGTGCAGAAGGAGAAAAAGCCGTTTTCCTCTCCGCCCAGCAGTTCCTTATGTTCCGCCGCTTCTTCGACCGGAACGGAATAATAGGTGGTTCCGAACATCTTCGGCTCGCAGAAATAAATGTAAATCCGGATTCCGAACCGTCCGCAGCGCTCCACGGTCTGCCGCAGTTTCGCAAAACGTTTTTCCGCGTCCTTGCCGCGTCCGGAAAAGATGGAAGACGGCAGATCGCGGAAATACATGGAGAGCCAGAGTCCGTTGATCCCTTCGTGGGCCAGTTTATTGAGGTAAGTATCCGGATAATAATCGATGTCGTTGGTCAGCTCGTCGATGAAGAAGGGCGGACGGTAGGTCGGGCCGAAGAAACAACGGGATATGCGGTGTTTCACGAATGGATGCCGTTTCCAGCTTCCCTCCATGACGGCGGGACCTTCCGCCTCGCGGATGCGGTCCTCCAGAAAATAAACCGCCCGCCGCAGTCCGTCCGAATCCGCCGCGCGGACCACCGTTTTCGCTGCGTCTGCGGTCACCGAGTATTCCTCGCGGGAAAGGGTCTTGTCCAGCCGGAATTCCAGCGGATATGCGCCGTTCTTTTCCTGTATGCCCTTGGCGGAAAGCAGTTTGCGCAATGAATCAAAAGCGGTTTCCGGGAGCTGTTCCGCGGGAAAGGAAATCCGGATATCGACGCCGTCCGACATGCAGTTTTCCGTTGCGCCGGGAGGAAGTCCCTTCCCGGGGGTGAAACAGTCGGACATCGGTTTCTTGAGGTCTTCGACAAAACCCGATTTATCCTGCGGCGGCTGGGGGATCCGTGAAAATTCGGCTCTTTTCTCAGAAAGCATATCTGTTCCCTCACAAATTGTTGTAATTTCACTCCCGGAATTCATTACTCTACAATAGGGAGGCGGAAAATGCAATCGGGAAAAGAAAAAACGCATTTTTTTTGCTTTTTTTTTGCTTTCGTGCTTGTCGAGTTCCAGTAGAGCAACTATATTGATAATACTGTATATATTTCCGCAAAAAGATTAGGCAGAGCCGGTTTTGAGGAATTTAAAATCAGGAGTTTGGTTATGGCTGGGTCCCCAAAAATCACAATTCTTTCGGAGCAGTTGCGCGGCAAGGTGTTCGAACTGACGAAAGATACTTATACGGTCGGAAGAATCGAGGAACGCGACATCTGCATTATGGATCCCACCATAAGCACCTACCACGGCTCTTTTATAAAGAACGGCAACACTTACATCATCAAAGACAACAACAGCACCAACGGGACACGCGTCAACAATATGCCCGTCATGGAGCAGGAATTGAAGAACAGCGACATCATCCAGCTCGGAGATGTCGAAATGCTCTACGACTGCGATGAAAAAGCCAATCCCGCCGACAAAACCAGCAACATCACGGGAATCAGCCTCAAAGTAAACCCCACGTCGTCCTCCTCGATCAAAAAACTGGATGCGATTTCCCCATACGCGGAGAAAAACAAGGCCGACAGCAAAAAAAGCCAGAAGATCATTTTCCTGCTGATCGGACTTCTGGTGCTGGTCGTTGTCGTACTCCTCGGATTCGTCGGCTACAAAATGTTCGGACCTAAATGATTTTTTTCGATCCGGCAGAATGCATTTATATCAACGGATTCCTTTTGCCGGAAAAAATTTTGTGTAATTCTTCTCCGTTTTTATGAACTAGAAATCGAATAACGCTCAGGAAAACAAGGAACGATAACAAAGACCCGCAAAAGCCGCCCACGCGCAACAGCCAATTCCCCAA
>CAYWZD010000298.1:0-5594 GCA_964462755.1 uncultured Victivallales bacterium
CGTCTTTCGGGGACTTCCCATCGTAAATGATGTCGTGGATCGTTTCCACCAGCGGAGTTTCCACGCCCAGCTTCCGGGAGAGTCCCAGCGCCGATTCGGAGGTCTTTACCCCCTCCGCCACTACCATTCCCATGGAAGCGGTGATCTCGGCGGCCTTCCGTCCCTTGCCGAGTTCCTCTCCGACAAAGTGGTTGCGGCTGTGGTGGCTCATGCAAGTGACAATCAGGTCTCCGACACCGCTGAGCCCGGCAAAGGTCTGTGCCTTGCCCCCGAGCGCAACCCCGAGACGGCTGAGTTCCGCAATGGCGCGGGTCATCAGGGCGGCCTTTGGATTGTCGCCCAGCCCCATGCCGTCGATGATTCCGGCGGCGATGGCGTAGACGTTTTTCAGCGAACCGCCCAGCTCGACGCCGATCCAGTCCGTGCCGGTATAAACCCGGAAGAATTCATTCATGAAGACCGACTGGATGCTTTTCGCCAACGCAAGGTCCTGCGAGGCCACCACGACCGCCGTCGGAATCCGGCGCGCCACCTCGTCGGCCAGACTGGGCCCCGAAAGCACCGCGTAGCGGCAGTCGCCAAGGACCTGTCCGCAGACTTCGCTCATCCGCAGAAGGGAACCCGTTTCGATGCCTTTGGCGATGTTGAGCAGCGGATACTGATCCTTGCGGAAATGAGGCTTGAGCTTTTCAAGGGTGCCGCGCATATACTGGGACGGAGCGGCCAGCACGACCAGCTCGGCGTCCGCAACGGCTTTTCCAATGTTTTCCTCGACTTTCAGTTCCGGCGGAAGCGTCATGCCCTTCAGAAACGGATTCGTTCCCGTGCGGACAATGGTGCGGAGGTTTTCAGGAAAAGGTCCCCAGAGGGTGACGGTGTGACGGTTGGCCATGAGAACCAGCGCGAGAGACGTTCCCCAGGCGCCGTCTCCAAGAATCGTGACACGGACGGGATGCGCATTCATTTCGGCTCACCCTCGCCTTTCCCTTCCGTTTTTTTGACGAAGCGGCTTTCCGTTCCGTTGAGCAGACGCTTGATGTTGGAAATGTGCCGGACAACGGTCAGGAGGGCAAAGACCAGCAGAAGTATCATTTCCGGACGGGAAACGGAAATTCCGGCAAAACGGTTAAGCACCCAAGCCGCGACGGGCAGCGCAACGGCCGCGCAGATGCTCGCCAGAGAGACATAACGGCTCGCAAAGAAAACGCCCCCCCAGACCGCCGCGGCGCAGACCACCGCCAGCGGATTGAGCGCCAGAATCGCTCCGGCCGCGGTGGAGACCCCTTTGCCGCCCTTGAACCCGAGGTAAATCGGGTAGATGTGGCCGATCACCACGATGAAGGCGGTCAGCACAATCAGGAGTCCGCCGGTATTGTGGGAAGTCCACGAGAGATTTTTCTGGAGGCAGGAGGCGACAATCACGGGAACCGCGCCTTTGAGGAGGTCAAGGGCGAAGCAGAGGCGTCCCCAGCCTTTTCCGATCACTCGCGTGACATTGGTCGCGCCGATGTTGCCGCTTCCCTGCGTGCGGATGTCGATTCCCTTGAATCTCCCGATCAGGTAGCCGAATGGGATCGAACCGATCAAGTAACTGCCGGCCAAGGTGGCGGCGAAAATCAGAAGTGTCTCCAACTGAGTCATTTTTTCTCCACTGTGTTTGCCCCCGGAGCGCGGAGGGATTATATTATATTTGCCAAATACAATTTCATGGAGACATATTATGCTTCAAAACAGTGATTTTTCAAGCGAAAAAGGAAAAACTTTTCAGGCAAAGCTCCTGATCGCGTCGTCGGAGGAGTCCGCCGATATTTTCTACGCAAGCGGATTCCATGCGCCGGATGAATTCTGCTACTACGAAACGGAACAGGAAAAAGGGATCATCGTCTCTCCGCTGGAATATTCCAGAGCCGTCTCGGAAGCCCGGAAAGACATCCGGATTTTCGACCGTTCGCAGATGCTGAAGGAATGCGGGAAGGACGTTCCGTTTCCGGTGTTCCTCAGTCATCGGCTCGGAATCGAAACATGGCAGGTTCCCGCACGGTTTCCCTTCGCCGACGCACAGGACCTCATCCGGGCGGGCATCCGGCTGGAATGCGCACGGAATGCTCCCTTCTTCCCGGAACGGCTGTGCAAGACCCGCACGGAAATCGCGGCGATCCGGAAATCCGTTCAGGCGACGGAAGAGATGATGCGCCTCCTCCGGTCGATGCTGGCGGAAACAAAGGTGAACTCCAAGGGATTTCTGGAACTGGCCGGAAACATCCTGACCAGCGAGTTCCTCCGGTCCGAACTGGAGGGAACCTTCAAGAAGATGGGATATTCGGCCTCGCGCACGATCATCGCCCACGGTCCGCAGGGTGCGGAGCCGCACAACATCGGAAGCGGTCCCATCCGGGAGGGCGAACCGGTCGTGGCGGACATCTTCCCCCGCAGCGATGAGACGGGCTACTGGGGCGACATGACCCGCACCTTCGTGAAAGGCAAGGCGGCTCCGGTGGTGAAAAAAGCGTTCAACGCGGTGCTCAAGGCTTCGGAAGCAGCGAAAAAGGTTCTGCGTTCCGGCGTGATCGCCTCCGAAGTCCATGAGGCGGCCAGCGAAGTCCTGCGGAGCGCCGGATTCCAGACGGGACGCACGAAGGAGGGACTGCCCTGCGGCTTCTTCCACGGGCTGGGACACGGAGTCGGACTGGAGATCCACGAGGCGCCCCGGGTGTCGCCGCTCAATCCGAAGCCCCTGCGGGCGGGCAACGTGGTCAGCGTCGAACCCGGACTGTATTATCCCGAATGGGGAGGCATCCGGCTGGAAGACCTTGTGGTCATCACCCGGGAGTCCTGGCGCAACTTCAATACCATGGACATGGAAATGGAGCTTTGAGGATCAGAGCTGCCGGGGAACGCGGGGTTCCACGAAGACCGCCGGACGAAGATAGACCGGCGACGTCAACGGCATTGTAAAATCTTCCTGCGAGTAGGTGATCAAATGGGCGGCGGAGACATGGGGAACGGTATATAAAAATTTTACTGTCTCCGGTCCCGCGATCTCCCGGACCTTCTCCGCGTCCTTCTCCAGGGCGGCAAAGGCGTCGAACCCCCGCAGGGAGGTCACGGAATTCCTGTCCAGCACCGCATGAAACCCGGAGGGCTTGAAGGAATCGCCGTCACGCTCCAAGCCAAAGGCCAGAAGCTCGTCGCGGCGCCCGTCGAAAAGAACCGCCGCACGGCGGATGGAAGGCTCCAGACGGAGGGAGTCCGCGATGGCGGAAGCCGTGGAGACCCCACGCCTGCGGATCGCCTTTCCGAAGGTCAATCCGAGCACAAAAGAGGCGGCCACGCGCAATCCGGTGAAGGAGCCCGGACCGGTGCCGACACTCCATTCGGAGATGTCGCGCAGGGTCAGTCCGTGCGGTGCGAGCAGCCGTTCGATCCAGCCCGGCAGACCGGAGGCGTTACGGGGAGGGAATTCGAGGAATTCGTCCAGCAAAATGCGCCCGGAAGGATCGGCGACGGCAAACGAAGCCTCCTTCCAGGAGTAATCCAAACCTGCTTTATACATGATGAATGCTCAGACCCGTTCCACCACGATTTCGGGATCGATTTCTTCGCGGAGGATGCGCTCGATTCCGTCTTTGATGGTCATGGTGGCATGGGGGCAGCAGCCGCAGGCGCCCTTGAGGCGGAGCTGAACGGTTTTTCCCTGTATCGAAGCGACTTCAAGATCGCCTCCGTCGTTCTGAAGACATTCCCTGAGTTCTTCGAGTTTTGCGCGTATCTTGGCTTCCATGATGTCCTTTCCGCCGGAAGATGCCCGGCTGGGGGTTCTTGTCTTTATTCCGGTCCGTTTTCAGTTCCGGGGTTTCATCCGGTAACAATACAGCCTTTTATTTTCTTTTCAAACAGGAAACACCGATTTCATCCGGAAAAAAGCACCGGAAAGCAGGAGGCGGAGACTCGTTTTTTTCTCGGATCCCCCTGTTTTTTCTTGAAAAACCTCTTATCCCGGAAAGTGGGTTTATTGTAAAAAAAAACTATTTTATTGTTCTTTCCTTTTCTTGAAATGGTACGCGGCCGCATTATATTAAATTACTTTTTTGATCGAACGGTGAACAAATCAAGTGGGTAAGGAGAAGAAAACACGATGAATGCCTATGCGCAGCGTGTGTTTGAGAGTTTGAAGGCGGCCGCTCCCTGGGAGGCTGAGTTCCTTCAAAGCGTCACGGAAGTATTTGAGTCCCTGGGAAAAATTCTGGATGCGAATCCTCGCTATGAGAAGAACAAGATTCTGGAACGCATCACCATCCCGGAACGGGTCATCACCTTTCAGGTTCCCTGGATCGATGACAAGGGAGAAATCCGGATCAACTACGGCTACCGGGTCCAGTTCAACAGCGCCATCGGACCGTACAAGGGAGGCCTCCGCTTCCATCCCTCCGTGAACCTCGGCATCCTCAAGTTCCTCGGATTCGAGCAGATTTTCAAGAACAGCCTCACGACGCTCCCCATGGGCGGCGGCAAGGGCGGCAGCAACTTCGATCCCAAGGGGAAATCAGACCGTGAAGTCATGGCCTTCTGCAAGGCGTTCATGACCGAACTCTACCGCCACATCGGACCGAACACCGACGTTCCCGCCGGGGATATCGGCGTGGGCGGCCGTGAAATCGGCTATCTCTTCGGCACCTATAAGAAGATCGTCAACAGCTACGACAGCGTTCTCACCGGCAAAGGACTGAACTGGGGCGGAAGCCTGATCCGTCCGGAAGCCACCGGCTACGGCGACGTCTATTTCGCCACGGAAATGCTGGCGACCCGCGGCGCGTCCTTCGAAGGACGCCGGGTTCTGGTGTCCGGGTCCGGAAACGTGGCCCAGTACGCGGTCGAGAAAGCGACCCAGCTGGGAGGCAAAGTGCTTTCCATGTCGGACTCCAGCGGCACGATCATCGACAAGGATGGGATCAACGCCGAAAAACTCGACTATATCATGACTCTGAAAAACGTCCGCCGCGGCCGGATCGCCGAATATGCGAACGTATTCAAGAGCGCCGCCTACTACGAAGGACAGCGTCCGTGGCAGCTTGCCAAGGCGGACATCGCCCTCCCGTGCGCGACACAGAATGAGCTGGATGAGAAAGACGCCCTGGCCCTCGTCAAGAACGGATGCATCTGCGTGTCCGAGGGAGCCAACATGCCCTCCACCATCGGAGCGACCAACGTTTTCCTTGCCAACAACGTTCTCTTCGGTCCGGGCAAGGCGGCCAACGCCGGCGGAGTCGCCACCAGCGGACTCGAAATGAGCCAGAACGCCATGCGTCTCGGCTGGAGCACCGAGGAAGTGGACAGACGCCTCAAGGAGATCATGAAGAACATCCATTCCGCGACGCATTCCGTCGCAAAGGAATTCGGCGAACCCAACAACTACGTCATGGGTGCCAACATTGCCGGATTCCGGAAAGTGGCGGATTCCATGATCGATCTTGGCATCTGAGCCGGTTCGGAATCTGTTCCGTAAGAAAAAAAGACACGTCTTCGGGCGTGTCTTTTTTTCTTTTGGTTCTTTCGTAGTTTTCATGGGTAAGCTTCTCTCATTTTCGGAATGAATC
>CAYWZD010000299.1:0-5592 GCA_964462755.1 uncultured Victivallales bacterium
ATACAAAAAAAACGCGCATTTTTTTCGCGTCGGCACTGGAAAAAAACAAAGGTGCGTATTATAGTAATAGCTCTGTTTGCATTGATGTGCTCATTCGCGATGGGCGCGGAGATGCGGCGGACCGCTCCGAAGACGGCGGCACAGCTTGAACAAGAGCTGGCGGACCTGAAATCGGAATCCGGAAAAAAACTTGCGGCGCTTGCCAACGAAAAAAGTCGTCTGGAAGCGGAACTGGAAGCTCAGAAACGTGAGAATTCAGTCATGCGCAAGGAGCTGCTTGAAACTCTTGGAAAGTATTCGATGCTGGCCGAAAAGCTGAAGCGCTACGAAATGAGTGCGGCAGCGGTCATTGAAACCCTGAAGCCCGTTTATTCGGGAAGCGGGGACGAAGACACGGCGGAGTCTCTGAGAACTGTTATGCAAAGCTCAGTAGCATTGGCGTCGGCGACCGTCGCACTCTGTGATGAAGTGAGTCCGCTCCTTCAGCAGCCGGGTGTGGACCCCGTGCGCGCCGCCAAGCTGGGAATTATGATAGGCAGTCTCAAGAGTCAAGTCCGCAATGTTGTCAGATTCAATACCCCTCCCGCTTCTCCTCAGGGATTTACCTCCTGCAGGATCCTCAATGTCGACGAAAAGCTCAAAGCCGTGGTGTTTTCCGCGGGATACCGGAACGGAATCCGTGCGGGGATGATCCTGCGGACGGCCGACGGCAAGGCGCGTTTTCAGGTGGTTCTTCTGAAGAATTTCACCTCGGCGGCTCTGCTGATGAGCGGCGACAAAAACTCGTTCAGCATCGGTACGGAAGTGTTTGCGACGAGTGAAACGTCTGTTCAATAGAAAAATCGACAGTTCACATAACCAGAAACAAAACGAAACGAGAAGAGCATTATGGAAGTTCGGGCGATTACAAAGTATGTCCGGATATCGCCGTCTAAAGCGGCCGAGATTTCCCGCCTCATTCAGGGAAAGCCGGTTGTGGAGGCTTTGGCGATCGTGGAGCTGAGTCCGAGAAAGGCCGCAAGGCTGTTCGCCAAGACGCTGAAAAGCGCCATCGCGAATGCGGAAAACGACGAAAAGAACAGTGTCAAAAAAGAACAGTTGAAGGTTCTCAAGGCGGCTGCGGATCCCGGGCCGATGCTGAAAAGGTATCGTCCGAAAGCCCGCGGCATGGCGGGAAGAATCCGGAAACGCATGAGCCACTTCACAGTGGTCCTCACGGACGTATAAAGGAAAGGGGCATCACGTGGGTCAAAAGGTAAATCCGATTGGGTTAAGGTTAGCCCTGAACAAGAACTGGAGTTCCCGCTGGTTCGCCGCCAAGGCGTGCTACGGCGACTGGCTTCATGAAGATCTCAAGATTCGCACCTATATCAAGAAGAACTTCAACCAGGCCGGCATCTCCAAAATCATGATCGAACGCTACAGCAGCAACGTGCGCACGACGATCTATGCGGCCCGTCCGGGTCTGCTGATCGGACGCAAGGGCACCGAGCTGGAAATGCTCCGCGATTCCGTCGCCAAACTTCTTCCCGGCCGTGAGGTCATTCTCGACGTCGTCGAAGTCAAGCGTCCCGAAATCAACGCGCAGCTGGTCTCCGAGAACATCGCGATCCAGCTCGAAAAGCGCATCGGTTTCCGCCGTGCCATGAAGAAGGCCATTCAGACGGCCATGGAAGCGGGCGCGGAAGGAATCAAGATTCAGTGCTCCGGACGTCTCGGCCAGGCGGAACTCGCCCGCACGGAACACTACAAAGAGGGACGCACTCCGCTGCACACCCTGAAGGCGAACATCGACTACGGTTTCGCCGAAGCGAATACCACGGCCGGAAAAATCGGCGTGAAAGTTTGGATCTGTCATAAAGAAGCCATGGAGGATATGCAAAATGCCACTAATGCCAAAAAGAGTAAAGCACAGAAAGGTGCAGCGCGGGACTAATACCGGGCTGTCCCAGCGGTGCAATCAGTTAGATTTCGGCGACTTCGGGTTGCAGACCATGGAAGGGGCCTATCTCACCGCCAATCAGATCGAAGCTGCCCGTGTCGCGATTACGCGTAACATGAAGCGCCGCGGCAAAGTCTGGATCCGCGTTTTCCCCTATAAGCCTTACACCAAGAAGCCCCTCGAAGTTCGAATGGGTAAAGGAAAAGGCGCGGTCGAATTCTGGGTCGCCCCGATCAAACCGGGCCGGATGCTCTTTGAGATCAGCGGCTGTTCCGAGGCCGTCGCCAAGGAATCCATGAGCCTCGCCGCCTCCAAGCTGCCCGTCAAATGCAAATTCATCATTCGCCACGGCGTTGTCGCCTGAGGCGGAAGGAATCTCCCATGAAGAACAAAAAGTCATTCAAAGAACTGACGGATGCGGAGCTCGACAATCAGGTCGCCGAATTCAGGAAGGAAAAGTTCAATTTCCGGGCACAGTCGAAGGCAGGCCAGAACGAGAACCCCGCAAAGATGAAGGCGCTCCGCAAGAACATTGCGCGCGCTCTTACCGAGAAAAAACGCAGAACGCTTGCGGTTCCGTCCGCGGCGCCCGCGGCCAACTGAAACCATTATAACAACGGATACTGAGCTATGAACGAGACCGGCAGCACATCTGATAGCGTGCGTGGAAATCGCAAGAGCAGAGTTGGACAGGTGGTCAGCGACGTACAGGCCAAGACGATCATCGTCGAAGTTGAAAGACGCACTCCCCACAAGCTGTATAAGAAGGTCGTGAAGTCCCGCAAGCGTTACGCGGCGCACGACGAAACCAATCAGGCCAAGATCGGCGACACCGTCCGGATTTCCGAGACGCGCCCCGTCAGTAAGAACAAATGCTGGCGCCTGGTTGAAATCATCAACCATCCTGAATAAGCGCTTCCAGAAGGAGTATTGAATCATGATTCAGATGCAGTCAAACATGGAAGTCGCCGATAATTCGGGAGCCAAACGGATTACCGCCATTACGATTCTCGGACAGAAGAGACGCTATGCCCGGATCGGCGACATCATTACCGCCTCCGTCAAGGAAGCCATTCCCGGAGGAGCCGTGAAGAAAGGCGAAGTCGTCAAGGCCGTGGTCGTCCGTACCGCCGCCCCCATCAGCCGTCCCGACGGCTCCTACCTTCGCTTTGATCGCAATTCCGCCGTGATCATCGATGCGGAAAAGAACCCCAAGGGAACCCGTATTTTCGGCCCTGTTGCGCGTGAACTCCGCGAAAAGAATTTTATGAAAATCATTTCTTTGGCTCCGGAGGTGCTGTGATGTTTTCCGAAAAATGCACAAAAAGCTACCACGTCAAGAAGGGTGATGCCGTTGAGGTCATCACGGGTGAATGGAAGAAGGAAACCGGCAAGGTCGTTGCCGTTTTGAAGAAGAAAGATCGTGTCGTTCTCGAAATGCAGGGCATTCCTCAGGAAAAGCTTTCCGACAGACTCGGCAAGCGGACCATCAAGAAATCCCAGGCAAATCCGAAAGGCGGACTCGTCGAACGCGCGGTCTCCGTCCATGTGTCAAACGTCAGGAAAAAAGACTGACACGAACATAATGAGATCGGAGTAATATAAATATGCCAGACATGAAGAAGAAGTACAACGAAGAAGTTGTACCGGCCCTGATGACAAAGATGGGCTACAAGAATGTGATGCAGGTCCCGAAGCTGAAAAAGATCGTCCTCAGCATGGGTATCGGCACCAAGATGGAAAAGGATGCTTTCACCGAAGGCAAGAATATTCTTGCGAACATCACCGGTCAGCTTCCTGTGGTCACCAAGGCCAAGAAGAACGTGGCCAACTTCAAGCTCCGCGTCGGACAGCAGGTCGGTGTCATGGTGACCCTCCGCGGCAGCCGGATGTATGAGTTTCTCGACCGTTTCGTTCACAACGCGCTTCCCCGCGTCCGTGACTTCCGCGGTGTTCCGAAGAAAGGCTTTGACCGCGTGGGCAACTACAATATGGGTGTCCAGGACGTCTCGGTTTTCACCGAAGTGGATCTTGAAAAACTCAAGTATCCGATGGGTCTCAACTTAACAATTGTCACCAGCGCCGGGACCGATAAGGAAGCCAAAGAGCTTCTCGCGCTGATGGACATGCCGTTCGCGCGCTAATCAGGAGATTGAAAAATGGCTAAGAAAAGTCTCATTGCCAAGCAGAAGCGCGGGTCCAAGTTTTCTTCCAGAAACTACAACCGCTGCCAGGCTTGCGGTCGGCCCAGAGCTTATATGGGAAAATTCAAACTTTGCAGAATCTGCTTCAGGGAAATGGCCCTCACCGGCCAGATCCCCGGCGTGGTCAAGGCAAGCTGGTAAACGAAGGAAGGTAGCACACTATGAGCATGCAGGATCCTATTTCTGATATGTTGACGCGCCTTCGCAACGGCGCCATGTCCATGCAGAAGCAAGTCACCATCCCTTCTTCCAAGATCAAAGTGGCAATCGCCCAGGTTCTTGAGCAGGAAGGTTACATCAAGAGTTTTCAGGTCGACGGAGATCTCAAAAAGACGCTCCTGATCGAAATGAAATACTTTCAGCGCCGCCCCGTCGTCGAGGGCCTTCAGCGGGTTTCCAAACCTTCCTGCAGACTTTACTGCGGAAGCAAGGATATTCCGAAGGTGAAAGACGGGCTTGGCATCGCCATCATCTCCACCCCGAAGGGGATACTCAGCGGCAAGGAAGCCGAGAAACAGAATGTGGGCGGAGAGATCCTCTGCTACGTTTGGTAACACGCGAGGAATATATCATGTCACGTATCGGCAGTAAATCCATTCCCGTTCCCGCGGGTGTCAAAGTCGCGATCAACGGCAAAGAGGTCTCCGTCGAAGGCAAGCTCGGTAAGCTCGCCGTCACGCTGGATGAGCCCATTTCCGCCGCGCTCGAGGACAATCACATTCATGTGACCCGTGTTTCCGACGAAGGCAACAACAAGGCCCTCCACGGCCTCTACCGCAGCCTCCTGAAAAATCATGTCATCGGCGTCAGCCAGGGATACAAGAAAGAACTTCAGATCATCGGCGTCGGCTACAAGGCCATTCTCGCCGGAACCAAGCTGACTCTGATTCTCGGTTATTCCCATGACATCATCTATCAGGTTCCCGCCGGAATCAAAGTCACCGTCACCGACGGCGTCAAGCTCCTGATCGAAGGAGCCGACAAGCAGGTCGTCGGCGAGGTCGCCGCCAGTATCCGTAAATTCAAAAAACCCGAACCCTACAAAGGCAAAGGCGTCCGCTACGCCGATGAGCATGTAGTGATCAAGCCGGGCAAGACGAATGCGTAATCACTGAAAGAGCAGGCTATTATGTATAAGACATCCAAAGAGAAAAAAGTCAGACGCCACATGCGGCTCCGGCAGAAAGTGAAAGGGACTGTTGCCCGTCCCCGTCTCGCTGTCAGCTTCACAGCCAACAACATGTATGTCCAGTTCATCGACGACGAGGCCGGACGCACTCTGGCTTCCCTGTCCACGCTTTCCGCCTCCGTCAAGGCGCTGAATCTCAAGCGCAACGTCGAAGCGGCCTCCAAGCTGGGCTCCCTCGCCGCTGAGAAGGCCAAGGAAGCGGGAATCACCGAAGTGGTCTTCGACCGCGGCGGTCTCCAATACCACGGCAAGGTCAA
>CAYWZD010000300.1:0-5575 GCA_964462755.1 uncultured Victivallales bacterium
AGTATCTTGATTTTTTCAGAACCCGGAAAGTAAAGGTCTCCATCAGTCTGCCCGGATTGTCCACTTACGGAGCGATGACCGGAACCCGCCGGAGTTACCGCCGGACGCTGGAATGGATCGCACGCGCCGCAGAGCTTCATTGTCCGATGTCGGTCAGCCTGACCGCCACTGCCGCCAACCGTCATGAATTTGCCGACATGTATTCTTCGGCGGTTCTTTCGGGAGCGGCATCGGTTCAGATGGGCGCGATGATGCCGGAAGGCTCCGGCCGGAAGCATTTGGATTTGACGCTGACGCGCGGAGAGTGGGAAGCGCTGAAAATACAAATCCGGGCGCTTCCAGACAGCGGAGTGCCTTACGCGTTCTGTGACGAAATGCTTTGCGAGTGCCGTTCCCAACCGGAAAAGCTGGTACGGAAATTCGGGAACCCCGCCCGGACGCCGTGTCCGGCCGGAACTTCGTTTGGAGTCATCGGACCTTCCGGTAAATTCCGAAAATGTCTGCATACAACCGAAAATATGTTTGACTTCAACCTTGCAACTTCCGAAATAAATCGGGAGTCTGGGATGATTGAAAAACGGGATTCAAAAAAAACGAACCGGAAGGATGATAAAAAATCATGAGCGATCTTACCGCACAGAAAAAATCAGATTGCCGCCTCGTCAGCATAAACATCGTATCCTCCGATCCGAAGCGTCTTGCCGATTTTTACGGGAATGTTTTAGGCGCGAACCTTTGTGAAGATCACGGCGGTCCGCACCGCATTGAAATCCGGTTCGGAGAAAAGAACAGCGGCACGTGCATTGTGGTGAATTATCAGGAGGGATTTGTTCCGCAGAAAGTTAACGTGTGCCACGGATTTGAATTCCGGGTTGCCGACGCGGACGCCGAATATAAGCGGATGCGTGATTTAGGGATCGAGATTAAAGAACCTCCCAGAAATCTACCTTGGGGCTATCGTTATTTTCATGTAGAAGATCCTGACGGGAACGGGGTGGATATTGTCGCTCAGTTATGAGATGACAAAAGATTCGAATTTCATGGGATAAAATCGCCGCTTCCTTTTTCCCGGTTCAAGGGAAAGGGAAGCGGCGATTTCATTTATGAATTGTTGCGGGAAGCGGGACGCCGATCAGTGAACGGGTTCCAGAACAGGCGGAGCTTTCGTCGCATTCGCATTGCGGACGGGTTGCGGAACCGCGTTCTGACGAGTTCGCTCTTCCGGGTGGAAGGCGCGCATGATGCCCATTTCCAGACCGCGCAATTCGGCCAGACCGCGCATGCGTCCGAGTCCGCCGTAGCCGGGATTGGGGCAGGGCGGCTTGTCGAGGTCGTCCATGATGTCCGCGCCGTGGTCGGGGCGGAACGGGATGCGCCAGTCCTTGCGGCCTTCGGCTTTGCGGCGGATTTGTTCCTCGCAGACGGCCTTGACCAGTTCGAACATGTCCACGCGTCCGCCGAGGTGTGGGGCTTCGTAGAAATTGCCGTTCTCCACCTGAGTGCTGCGGAGATGCAGGAAGCCGACGCGGGAAGCGCACGAGCGGAACATCCTGACCACGTCGTTGTCTTCGCGTGCGCTGAAACTTCCGGAACAGAAGCAGACGCCGTTGGCCGGGCTGTTCACCATTTTGAGGAGGTCGGCGATGTCGTCGATCGTGCTGAAAATGCGGGGGAGTCCGAGGATCTGACGCGGGGGATCGTCCGGGTGGATCACCATGCGGCATCCGCATTCTTCGGCGACGGGGACGACCGCGGAAAGGAATGCCTGAAGGTTGTCCTTGAGGTCTTCGCGGGTGAAGCCGCGGTATCTGGCCAGCATGGAACGGATGTCCTCGAGGGTGACGCCCTTGAAGCCGGGGAAATTGTCGATGATCGAACGGCAGAGACCTGCTTTTTCCTCTTCGGACATGTTCCGGTATTTTTCTTCCGCCTCCGCCAGAACTGCCGGGGAGTAGTCGGCTTCTGCGCCTTCGCGGCGGAGGATGAAGAGCTCGAAGGTGGCGAATTCGACCTGATCGAAATACAGGGTGGTCGAACCGTCGGGAAGCCTGTAGTGAAGGTCGGTGCGGACCCAGTCCAGCACGGGCATGAAGTTATAGGTGATGACCTTCGGGCCGACCTTGCCGAGGTTGCGGAGCGATTCCTTGTAGATTTCGATATATCGCTTGGCGGTGGGCGCGCCGATTTTGATGTCCTCGTGAACCGGCAGGCTTTCGACCACGCTCCAGGTCAGTCCGGCTCTTTCGATGAGTTCGCGCCGTTTGAGAATTTCCTCACAAGTCCACAGGGCTCCATAGGGAATATGGTGCAGGGAGCTGACGATGCCGGTCGCTCCGGTCTGCGGGATATGATGGAGGGGGACGGGATCCCCCGGACCGTACCAGCGGAATGTCGGTTCCATGAACATTGTGACAAATCCTTTCCTCTGTATTGATACAAAAACATCGATGTAAAAATATCGATATAAAAATATAATATTGTCTCAGAGAAATGCAAGCCGGTTTTGGAATAAATAACAATTTTTTCATGATTTGAGGCGCAGAATGTGAAATTATCTGTTGGAAAGGTCTTCTCTCTGTGTTTTTCATGAATCGGGCTGGTCCCGGTTTGAAAAGGAATGCCGGGCGATGTATTGTGTGCATGAAGTCGGATGATTGGGAGGCCCCGAGGATGTCCGGACGGCCGATCGAAGGATGCTAACTTCAACCGGGAGGGCGGATGTATATCTTGACTGTGATTCTGGTGTTTCTGGTGATTCTGGTCGCGGGCTGCGTGATGGAAAATTGGCTGCTCCGCCGCAATGCGCGGAAAATACTCGGGCAGATGGAGAGCGTCTACAGCGGCGTCCATGAATATGCCGCGGCCGACTGCCGCCGCTTTTCGGGGCTCGATCTCCGTTTTTATGACGACAACGCCGCGTTTCTTCAGGGGGAAAGATTTGTTCTTCTGGGCGATGTGGAGAATGTGACCGTTTCACTCGCTTTTCCCTCTTCCAGAACATTTATCCGCAATCTGGTTTCCGAGGACGGCTTCATCTCCGCCGGGATGTATTACGTCAATCCGCGCGGTCTGAACGGACTTATCATGAAACTATTGCTCAGAATGGGGGCAATGGGATACATTGATCTCGAAACGGAAGTCCGCAGCGAATGGACAATGAAGGATGCGGACGGACGGGAACAGCGGATGGAACGCAGCTATTTCATTGTCACCAGCAACGCCGAACTGTCGGGAAGAATGCAGCACCCTCCGCAGTTCTTCAACGAGTTTTTCCCGGATTCCACTCCGGTTCAAACCCTGCTTGCAAGACACCGTGAACGGGTGGAAAAAGTCCGGTGCCTTCTGGAACCCGGACAGATGGACCGTCTGGTCGAAATGAGAACTCTTGCGGATACGCGTGCGATGCAGAACCGCATGGAGCTTCTGAAAGCGGACTTCCGCCGCCGGGCCGGGATGATCACCAGTCAGGAACTCAGCCGGATCGGCGGGGGGGAGCTGTCCGAGGAAGCGGATCGTCTGTATGAAGCGATTCAGGCGGAAAAGATCGAGCGCTTCGGTTCCGGAAAACGCATTTCTCCGGACCGTTGAAGTCGTCGTATCCCGGCTGTTTTCAGTAAGAATGCCACCGGCGGGTCCGTTATTGTGATCTGCCGCCGTACATGCGCGGTCCCTCCGACAAACGCTTGAAAATTGCCTCTGAATGATGTACATTAATCGGATTCACCTTTCTCTCCATGAGCATTCCCGCGGAATGTCTTTGGAGAAAACGGCTGAAAATGGGATATCCGGGCCCGGAACGCGGACGGAATTCCAGAGAAAAAACAACTTCAGGAGTGTCAATGACAACGCTGCTTCAGGTCGCCGGTTTTATCGCCGGTCTGGTTCTCTTGTATTACGGGGCGGAATTTCTGGTGAAAGGCGGTGTCAGCATCGCCGTCCGGATGAAGGTGTCGCCGCTGGTGATCGGGTTGACTCTGGTGGCCTTTGCAACGAGTGCGCCGGAGCTGGTGGTGAGCATCGATGCTTCGCTGAAAGGGGCGGGAAACATCAGTCTGGGGAATATCGTCGGCTCGAACATCTGCAACATCGCCCTGATTCTGGGGCTCTGCTCCATGATCACCCCGCTCCGGGTCAACCGGAAACTTTTCCGTCTCGACGTGCCGCTGATGATTCTTTCCGCCGTTGTCCTGGCGATATTCTACTTCATCACATGCGGAGTCAACCGGATCGAGGCGGGGCTCTTCTTCGCCGGGATTCTTGCCTACACTTCCTGGAGCATATACAATTCCAGAAAAGAAGGGCAGCAGGACCCGGAGCTGATGGCCGAAGCGGAGGAAGAAGTGACCTCCCAGAAGCGCTACGGGGTCCTGTTGTCGATTCTGTTTGTGCTTGGCGGACTCGTGGCTCTGGTCGGCGGGGCCAAACTTTTTGTGAACGCGGCGGTGTACTTCGCAAAACTGTTGTCCATCTCGGATGCCGTGATCGGTCTGACCGTCGTAGCGGTCGGGACCAGCCTGCCGGAACTGGCGACCTCTCTGGTGGCCGCGATCCGCGGGGAAAAGGATATTGCCATCGGCAATGTAGTGGGTTCCAACATCTTCAATATTCTGGCAATCCTCGGGATCGCTCCCCTGATTGCTCCCATCCATGCGCCGGGGATCAGTTACGTGGACATCGGGTTGATGCTCTTCGTTTCGATTATTCTGTATCCCATCATGAAATCGGGACTGGTCATCAGCCGGAAAGAAGGGGCTTTCCTGTTTGCGACTTACATTGCCTACACCGCCTGGCTGATTGTCTCGTGATCTTCCGCATACACTCTGCGTAATTATTCAGAAACGTCCAATGGTTTCGAGTCTCCGGAGCAGGGCGGTCGGCGTCAGTCCGAATTGACGTTTGAACGCCTTGGAGAAGTGAAACACATCATAGAAGTCCAGTTCGAAGGCGACCTCTTTCGGCGGGAGTGAACGGGTGCAGAGCATCTGGTAGGCATTCTCGAGACGGAGCCGGTTTCGATAGGCGCCGGGGGAGGTTTCCATCACCGAATGGAACACCGCGGAGAATCTCGACACGGATAGATTTACGCTTCTCGCCGCGGCGGACAGCTGAAAATCGCGGCCGGAATGCTTTTTGATGTATTCCAATGCCGGATGGAGTTTATCGAGTCCGGACAGCCGTTTTTTTGTCTCTTTCCGCTCCCGGCATCCCGAGAGGAGAAGCCAGACCATTTCCCACGCGAGTTTCCTTTTTTCCGTCAGCGATGCAAGGGAAGAACAGGAAGAAGGGGTCACGAGTTCGCGGCATTTCTCCCGCAGGTCATCGGAAAGCGGACGGGAAAACTTCCCCGGAATTTCGAAAAAAGAGAAATAATCGATGCTGTGGAATAATGTCACATTGAAATGGTACCAGATCGACAGCGGATTTTTTCCCTCGATCCAGGTGAGTTTGTGCGTGACATCCCGCGGGACCAGAAAACTTTCCAGGTCATCCGCGATGTAGTCAAGGCCGTTCATCTGAATCCGGCCGTTCACGTTTTCCTGATTCACCAGCACATAAAAAGGCAGAGTCCGCCATA
>CAYWZD010000301.1:0-5567 GCA_964462755.1 uncultured Victivallales bacterium
CCGATGGCGGCGACAATGATGTCGGCGGTCCGGGTGAACTGCCGGATGTCGGGCGTTCTGGAATGACAGAGAGTTACCGTGGCGTCCGCATTCTTCCCTTTCGTGCAGAGCATCGCCATCATGGGTTTGCCCACCAGATGCGAACGTCCGAGAATCACCGCGTGTTTCCCGGCGGGACTGATTCCAGAACGCTCCAGCAGTTCCATGACGCCCCACGGAGTGCACGGGAGCAGTCCGCTGAGATCGCCCAGCAGGAGTTTTCCCACGTTCTGGGGATGAAAGCAGTCCACATCCTTCTCGGGACGGATTGCCTTGACGACAGCATTTTCATCGATCTGTTTCGGAACTGGCGACTGCACCAGAATTCCATGGACCGCCGGCATTTCATTGAGGCGCTGGATTACCCGGATCAGTTCCGCCTGAGTCGTCGCGGCGGGCAGCACGACTTTTTCGGAAGCGATTCCGAGTTCCTGGCATTTCCGGACCTTGCTTCCCACATAGACTTGCGAGGCGGGGTCTTCTCCGACCAGAATGACCGCAAGGCCGGGTCTGGAACCATAGTTTTTTGTGATGCCGGCCACTTCCGCGGCTGTTTCGCGGTTCACTTCCTCCGCAATGGCCTTTCCGTCAATCAGATTCGTGTATTCGCCCATATTGTGTTTCGGCCTTACCTTGTTATTTTTTCTGAAGCCTGTTGAGTTTCGAGTCGATCTCTCCCAGACTTTCTGTGATGTTCCGCATTTCCTTTTTGGATTCCAGTTCCATGGCCAGATCGCGCGCCTGCTGGATCAGCTGTTCATACATCCGCCGGAGCCGGGGGTCTTTCTTGATCAGCTCCAGCCGCAACGCATGGATTTTCAGAACCAGCATTTCCCTTTCGGACAGCAGTTTTTCCGCCTGAGCCTTGTCCACATAATCGGCGGCGGTCCCAGCATTTCTCAGAATGTTGGCGGCTCTGGCGTTCTGGGGCGCGGCGGAAGTGTCCTTTGCCGTTGCCATCAACGGCAAAATAATGACGCCTGCGAGAATCCATATCGTTCTGGCGGTCATTGGGCGGTTCCCTTCTTTCAAGTTAATCGTTACTTTCATTAGCCTTTAAAATATACCTTCTTTTGGAAGGGATTGCAAGAAAATTACGAAGATTCCTTCCGACTTCTTCCGATTCCTTCCTCCTTCGGGGTTGAAACGGAAGAAAACATACAGCTGGCCTCCGCCGCGACTCAAAAAAACACGCCTCCCATTTCTTGAAATCCGGCTTCCCGGAAGATATATTATGTTTTCGAACCAATATCAACCGGCAAAAACTGGACAGGAAAAACACAGATGTCAGAGCAAACTCCCGAGAAGTCTTTTTTTTCGCAATCCCGGCTTCCCGGACTTATATTCTGGACCCTTGCGGTTCTGCTGCTTTTCCTGAATCTGGGGATGCGCGGGATCGCCGGTTCGGAAGGCCGGTGGCTGGAAGTGGTCCGGGAAATGTTTCTCCGGGCGAATTTCCTCCAGCCGACCGTCAACTTCGAGCCTTACTTCGACAAGCCTCTGGTCAGCTATTGGCTTATCGCATTTCTGTCCTGGCTGAACGGCGGGGTTGTAAATGAACTTCTGGCACGGATTCCCAGCGCTGTCGCGGGACTTGCCGCCCTGTGGGCCACCCGTTCGATCGCGTTCCGTCTCTGGGACAGGAAGAGCGCCGCCGCCGCGGGCTGGATTCTGCTCACGGTCTACAGTTTTGCCTTCTGGGGCAGGCTCGGCGAGGCGGACATGCTCAACACCGCTTTCAGCACGCTTGCCGTGGCATGGTATGTGATCCGGCGCGACAAAACAGATTTCGGGTCGTATCTTCTGTTCGGCCTTCTCTGTTCCGTGGGTGCCCAGACCAAGGGACTCGGCGCGGCGGCGGTGCCCGTCATGCTGGTGCTTGCGGATGTGATTCTCCGCCGTTCATGGAAGCGCCACTTCAACGTAAGCCTTTTCGCCGCGGGCTTTGTCTCCCTCGGCTTCTACCTGATCCCGTTCCTGATGGCCATGATGAAGAGCGGCGATTATTCCGCCAACGGCCTGAATCTGGTCTTTCAGGAAAACATCGTCCGCTTCTTCAAGGCGTTCGACCACAAACAGCCGTGGTATGCCTATTTCATCCACCTGCCTCAGCTTTTCCTGCCTTGGACTCCCTTCTTTGTCCTTGCGCTCGCATGGAGCGTTCGCAGCTGGAAAAAGTTTGGACCGGAAGACCGCTGGCTTCTGATTTCCATTGCGGCCATCTTCACCGCGTTTTCCCTTTCCGATTCCAAACGGGTCTACTATATCCTTCCGATCCTTCCCTACTGCGCGATCCTGACCGGACGCTTTCTGTTGGCGGCTGACCCGGCGGACATCCTCCTGAAGATCCGGGGGATTCTCCTGAAGATTTACGCATGGGTGTTTCCGGTCGGAATTGTCCTGCTGCTCTGCGGGCCGCTGGTCTGGCTTGTCGTGCGGAGATTTCTTCCTTTCCGGTTCCCGGACGGGGTTGTGTTTTTCTTCCAGATGCTGGCGATCCTGACGGCGGTGGTCCTTGCGGTCGTTTTCTTCTATTTCCGCAAATACGTGCGGAAGGACAGTCCCTGGGGAGCCGGAGTCGGGCCCGATTTCGGCCTCTGTGTTTTTTCCCTGACCGTTGTATTCATTGCCGTGTTCGGAATCTTGATTCCGGTCGCCGACGTGGAGTTCCGTTCTGAAAAACAGTTTTTTGCACATGCGCGGGAAGTTCTTCGCAAGGAAGGGATTACACCGGACAGGGTGGTCTATTACCACCGGAACTACATCGATCCGACCTATTATCTCGGTTTTCCGGGGAAAATTCAAATTCTCGACATCGAATCCGAGGATGATGTGGTTCGCGACACGGAACTCCGCGTGTTTCTGGCAAAGTTCAAAGGGAGGAAGGCGGTGGTGATTGCGCAGGATCGTCATTTCCGGAAGGTTCCCTCGGAGGACTTGCGGGAATATCTCTCGAAGCACGTCTTTCTCAGCGAGCCCTCCTTCCCGTGGGAGAGCAAAAGCAACAAACGCGAAAAATACGTTCTTATCATTTCCGAATGATTTACTGCTGACGCATTTTCCGTTTTTATAAAAAAGTATCATGCAATACTCTCAGTATTGCCGCGGTCCAGCCGCGGAGGCGGGTCGTGCAGGGCACGAAATCTACGCCGTTTTTTTACCTTGAAATCAAACGGATCGATGATATGTTATGCGGTAACTTCCGGAATTAATTTAAGGACGAACGATAAAATGAACGATTGCGATGTCCGCGCCCGGGTCTGGCTGGAAATCGATCTGGACACAGCGGAGGACAATTTCCGTAAAATCGCCGCGGCAGCGACCCCGGCAAAACCTCTTGCGGTCCTGAAAGCCAACGCCTACGGACTTGGAGTCGGACCTCTCTCCCGTCGACTGGACCGGGCCGGAGCCGTCGGTTTCTGCACGGCGGATCTGAAGGAGGCCCTTGCGCTCAAACCGCTGGGGAAACCCGTGCAGATTCTCGGCGGCGTGCTGGATTTCGAACGGGCGGAGGCGGTTGCAAACGGCATCATTCTCGGGATTACGGATCTGGAATGCGCGAAAAAGATCAGTAAGGAATCCGTCCGGCAGAAAAAGGTTACCGAATGCCATTTCAAGCTCGACGTCGGCATGGGACGTCTCGGCATTCTTGCCGACAAGGCGCTGGAGGTGATTCCGGAAGTTCTCGGACTGCCGAATCTGAACTGCTGCGGAATCTATGCCCATTTCCCCTCTTCCGAAAACGGAGAAAACGAAGAGAATCTTCAGCAGATACAGCGTTTCCTCCGGGTCTTGCGGGAACTGGAGGCAAAGGGGATCACTTTCCGGAAGATTCATATGGCCAACAGTGATGCCATCAACCATTGTCCGAGCGTGCTGAAGCCTCCGTTCACCCATGTCCGGGCCGGGATCGATCTGCACGGTTCTTTCACGGGGGAAGCGAATACATTGGGCCTGCGGCCTGTCCTGTCCCTGAAAACCCGTTTGCTGACGCACCGGATCATGCCTGTCGGGCACGGTATCGGATACAATTCCACCTGCCGTCTGGAAAAGGCCACGCGCGTGGGAACGGTGACCGCGGGTTATGCCGACGGCCTTCCTCTGGCGCTGTCCAACCGCGGTCACGTGCTCATTCAGGGAAAGAAATGCCCGATTCTCGGCCGTATTTCCATGGACTATACGACGGTTTCGCTGGAAGCCTTCGGGGACAATCCGCCGCTTCCGGGGGAAGTCGTCACCCTGATCGGCGGCGCCGGGGAATCCGCCGTCACGGTGGAGAACTGGGCCAGCCTGAAAGGGACTCACCCGTATGATGTGCTTTGTTCTTTCGGACCCCGGGTCGAACGGATTCATGTTGGAAACGTTGCTTGAAAATATCAACAGTTCGCAGAAAAGGAGAATGATTTCATGAAACATTCGCGTTTCACGGCAGCAATGTCGGCTTTTTTCATCGGAGCGGTCGGTTTCCTGACCGGCTGCATCAATGTGGAATATGTTCCCAAGACGGATTTGCCCCCGCTGCCGGACGATGCGAAAGTCGTTGTCTATTATGATAAAACGCAGTTCCCCGTTCCGGAAAAGGAGCGGATTCTTGTGGGAAATATAACGGCCAGCGCTTCCACTTCCAGCTATAATCTCAGCCAGATCAAGGCGCGGATAGTGGATGTGGCGCGCTCGCATGGTTCCAATGCGGTGCTCATCATTTCCATCGATCACCGGAAAGACGGGGAAGTCCGCAGCGACCAGGCGAAAAACCAGTCGGCTCCCTCGTGGACTCCGATCGACAATTCTTCCACCGACTTCCAGCGGGAAAACAGTCAGGATTTCTTTATGGGGGTGAAAGACCCCGATCTTCCCATCTATCTCATTACCGTCAAGGCCGACCTCTACCAGATTCCCGCTTCGTCCATTCTCAAGGAGAAACCCTTGAAGAAAGAACCCGTCTCCTCCACCCGTCAGGAGCCGGACATCAAGATCAACATTCGTTCCAATCTTGATAACAAAGCCCCGCAGCCGGTAAAAAATCCGGACGGAAATTGACCCGGAATATTCCGATTTGACATTACGCCGCGACGCAGAAATGCCCGCGGCTTTTTTTATGCGGACGGGATAAAAAAAAACGGCGGACATTGCTGTCCGCCGTTTGAAGGAACGCCGTGTCCGTCAGAACTTGAAGTGCGCCTTGATTTTCTCGATCACACCCGGAACGGTGAAACCGAATTTTTCGGCCAGCACTTTGTAAGGAGCGGAGGCTCCGAAGTGATCCAGTCCGATCGCAAGTCCTTCGTCGCCGATGAACTTCTCCCAGCCGAACGTGACGCCGGCTTCGATGGAGACGCGCTTTTTGCAGCTCGGGGGAAGCACGGAATCGCGATAGGCTTTGTCCTGTTTGAGGAAGAGTTCCCAGGAGGGCATGGAGACCACGCGGACTTTCTTGCCCGCCTTGCGGAGCTCTTCGGCGGCGTCCAGCGCGAGATTGAGCTCGGAGCCGGTGCCGATGAGGATGTATTCGAAGCCTTCCTCGCAGG
>CAYWZD010000302.1:0-5559 GCA_964462755.1 uncultured Victivallales bacterium
CTTCGGTTCCTGTGCTGGAAGCGCCGCTGATTCCGGGAAATTCCACGCTGTCCGTCCAGATCAAAAACATTTCTTCTTCCCACCGGGAGAAAAGATATGAACTGTCAAAAACAACATGAAAACCACTTCCAAAAGGAGAATAGCATGAGGAGAAAATTCACACTGATAGAGCTTTTAGTCGTGATTTCGATCATTGCGATTCTGGCGGGAATGCTCCTGCCGGCGCTCAACAAGGCAAAGCAGACCGCGGTAGCAACAAAATGTCTGAATCAGCAGAAAACGATCGGACTGATCCTTTCATCCTACATCAGCGACAATAAGGATTGGATTCCTATCTCACATTATCTGGACAGTTCCGGTCAGGCCTACACGTTTCAAATCCAAATGACGATGTATAACTATGGAGTTTCGCTGGCAAATGCCTTTGCGGCGGCCAATCAGACAAAATATCCGTGGAGCTGTCCGGCGGAAAAAGAACAATGGCGCGACAAGGCATCCAGCATCAGCACCTGGCTCGGCAATTATTGTGTCAACGGTTCGCTTCTCGGCTGGGGCGGCACATTCCCGGCCGCCGTCGGCAGTTACAAGAAGACAAAAACCATGACAAAGCCGACCCAAGACGGCATATTGTGGGATGGGCTCATCCGCGGAGTCAGTTCCGAACCGCGCGCAAGCAATGTCTATTTTATCATCTGGCCGGCCGCATCCAATTATTGTTCTGTGGGATATCTCCACAACAGAAAAGCCAATGTCCTGTATTTCGACGGTCATGCCGGAGCCTCGCTTCTGCAAAAAGTCCTTCCCATTGCACGCAATGGCGAATCTCCGCTTTATGAATGATTTCTGCGGCGGAGCAGCAGGGACTTGAACCCGATATCGAATCAAAAAATTCAGAAGGAGTGATCCTGTAAAATGCAAGTCAAGCTGTTTTTTTTCGGTTTCTTTTTTACCGCCGTGCTTTCCGGAGCCGAACTCAAGAAAGATCCCGCCCTCCTCTTCGAGGCGGATTTCAACAGTTATTCCGTCACAGCCAATTGCTCGAAAGGCGATCCGAAAAGCACCACGTTTACGAATCCGAGTCTGCAATTGCGCATGTGGCCCGGCATAAAAGAACAAGGCAATGCGCTTGCACTCGAAAAAACAGAACAGTGCTCTTATCCCATCAAAGGCAATTTCGATCCGCGTCAGGGAACCGTTTCGTTGTGGGTTTCCCCCTTGAACTGGAAACCGGGCGCAAAAACCTTTCAATGGTTTTTCACCGCTTATCAGAACGGTTTTACGATGCATGTCTACAAATATATCTGGCCGAACTATCTGTTTTTCTACATCAAGTTCGACAAGGCGCCGGGATCCACGAATACCTTCGTTGCCAGCACGCGCATCCATGACGCTGACTGGGGGATTGGCAAATGGCACAAGCTGGATGCGGTCTGGGATGCAGACGGAATGAAGATCTATGTCGACGGCATCCTTCCAAAACCGGAGACTCCCAAAAATGCCGCGCCGACTCATCCGCACTGGAAGTTCAATGCCCCCATGCAATTTCCGGCTCCTTCGGACACGGGCATCATTTCGCTCGGCGGCCTCTCGAAAGGTCCCGACAAAGGCGATCGCACAGCTTTCGACAATCTGCGCATATACAACCGTCCGCTGAGCGCAAAGGAAATCAATGACGAGTATGTGAAATATTATCCGTCCACCTTTGGCGCAACCCCGGAGCGGCCCTCCGCCGCCATTCCCATGTCGGGCTCAAAGGCATTCCGGCTGGATGGCAAGCTGGACCCGGATGAATGGAAGGATGCCGCCTCAATCCTTCTTTGTGAAGACGCGCCGTTCAGCCGGAACAGAGACATCAAGCCCAGAGGGAAAGTGTATCTGCGGCATGATGGGAGCAACCTGTATATCGGACTCTTCAGCGACAAGCCGGCCACTCAGAAAAAGCATACAGGCCATGACGCCAATCTGTGGGAGGACGACTCCTTCGAGCTCCATTTCCTTCCCGTAAAACCGAATTCGGCCGTGCAATTCATCGTGAATCCGAACGGTGCGGTCTTCGACCAGAAAAACGGCGATGTCCATTGGAATTCCCATGTCCGCGCAGCCGCATTCTCCGGAAAGGATTTCTGGAGCGCGGAAGCCATCATTCCCTTCACGGATCTCGGCGACCTTTCCTGCGGATTGCGCGGAAACTTCTTTCTCTCCAACCACAAAAACTACCTTGCCGCCAGCGGCTGGTCAAAACCGGAAGCAAGTTTCAGCTCCCAAAACAGTTTCGGAACGCTCGTATTCCGAAAAGATGCCACGGCTCTTCAAGTGGATTCACTCGGTCCTCTGGAGAGTGGACAACTTGACCTCAAAGTCCGGAATTCCAGTTCGGACCCGCTGAAATTCAACGTTTTCATCGAACAGGAAAACGGAACAAAAACCGAATTCACCGGCGAGCTTCTCAAAACAGGATGGACAACACGACTGCCTGTCGGACGTCAACACCTCGTCATTTCCGCTTCCGACAAAGCGGGGAATGAGGTGTACAAGTTCGATCACTACTATTACGTCAACTATCCTCTTGAGCTGAAGTTCGACTGTCACCCGTTTCAAAAGAAAATCGCCGTTTCCATTGACCTCAACAATACCGGAAAAGAGTTTATCGAGGCTCTCTCGAAGGGCTCTCTCAATGGAATGCTGAAACTCAGCAACCCCGACAACAAAACGGTTTCGGCAATCCCCTTCAAGACCTCAAACACCGTATTCTCCATGAACCTCCCGCTTCCGGAAGATTTGAAGGAAGGAGTCTACAAGCTCGAAGCCGATGTGGACTTCAACGGCAGAACCGTAACCAATTCCGTCCCGTTCCAGGTGCCGGATATGACTCCCTACAAGGCGAAAGCAGGACTGGACCATTCCGTGCCGCCTCCATGGACTCCGGTCAGGGCGGACGGGAAGGTCTTTCATGTCCTCGGACGGGAATACCGTTTCGGCTCGGGGCCCTTCCCGGAACAAATCGTATCGCGCGGCTCGGCGCTGTTCCTCCATCCTCCGGAACTTCTCATTGACGGAAGGAAAGTGAACTGGAGCGACTTCCGAATCGGCCGGAATCATGAGGATTTCATTGAACTTTCCGGCAAAGGCAGCGACAACTTTTTTTCCTTCGCATGGAAAGGGGAACTCTGGTTCGACGGCATGTATAAGGTTGATTGGGACATGACTCCTCTTCACGCCGGAACGGAAGTGTCTTCCATGAATTTCTCCTGCGCCCTCCCCTCCGAATTCGGAAAATACGTCTTCCGGCAGGCATACGACCAGCAGCTGAATGAATGGAAGAATGACCGCATTGAAAAATATTTCAATCCGATCTCCAACCGTGAGGATTCGCTGATCTGGCTTTCCGGCACGGAAAAAGGGTTTGCATGGACGTGCGCCTCCAATGCGAACTGGGTCAATTCCGTCCATGAGAAAAACATCATTCTCACCCGGAAAAACGGGGTCGTCGATATGACCGCACGGATGATTTCAAAGCCTTCGATTGTGAAGAAGCGCCTCTGGTATACCTTTGTTTTTCAGGGGACTCCTTCCCGAACTCCCATGCCCGGCTGGAGAAAAACCAACTACGGCGGCTATGGCGTTCCGACCATGCAGAACCTCCAGATGGGCGGCGGGGGAGATGCCACTTTTGCCGATCTGAACCGTCCGGACACATGGATAACGCCATCCGACCACAAACCCCGTTCCCTGGAACGCTACCGGGAATATGCGGCAGACAAACTGTCCGGGAAAAAAGCATCCTCTTCGAAAAACAGACGCATACCCATTCGCGGAATATGCTATACCATGCCCATGCACATTGGCACGAACGACCAGGAATTTGACTATTTCTTTCATGAATGGGTCACGCTGCCGACCTGCGTCTGGAGCTATAAGACCAATGGAGCGCCTCAAACGATTTTTGCATGCTGCGGACAAACCGGCATTACCGATTTCACTCTCTATCACCTCGAAAAACTGTTCCAGCTGAATCCCGCGCTCGGCGGCATCTACAACGACTGTTCCCATTCGCTCGGATGTGAAAACACGCGGCATGGATGCGGCGGAATCGACGCATTCGGACAGAAATACAGTACGACTACGATGCTCGGTCAGCGTGAATACATGATGCGTGAATTCAAAATCATCCGCAGATATGGCAAAACCCTGATCAACCATGTTCCTGCGGCAAACTTCATCCCGTTCATCTATGACTTTTCCGACGCTATCTGGCCCGGGGAAGAATTCTACCGGGGGTTCGGAGAAAATCCCGATTACTTTTACTGCGAGGGAATTTCCAAGGAAGCCTATCAGTCGGCATTCAATCCGACGATCTGCGGAGTCGGTGTGATTCTTCTGCCGCAGCCCGAACGTGCCGCAGGCGGAATTGCACATCTAAAGTCCCGCCAGAAGGACTTCGCAGCCAACCCGGAGTGGGCTGTCCGCGTCATGACGCCGGTTCTCCTTCACGGCTTCGCAATTTCCGCAACCTATATCGATGGAAAAACCGTCGACCGCTGGTGGATCATCAAAGATGCCGTCAGGCTTGCCGATGCGAAATTCCATGGATACTGGTTCGATAACACCGTCCGGTCGAACTCGAAGGGGGTATATGCCAGCTGGTATGAACTTCCGGCGGGAGCGCCTTACAAATACCTGATCGTCGCGGCCAATCTCGGCAGGACGGAACAGCCGCTGGGAATCGTTCATGAATTCAAAGGAGTCTCGCAGTATCATGAACTCTGGAACAACCGGGATTTGTCTCCGGAAAATTTGAAAACCGCGCCTCTCCAGGGAAATCACTTCATGCTCATCGGCATCAAGTAAAACACCGGCATCATTTTTCGGGCGGGCATGGAATCCCGCCTTTTTCCGTCTTCCGGATTTTTACGGGGGAAAAAAATACCCTCTGAAAACAGTTTCAACTCCTTGATTTTTCCGGCAAAGGATAGTATTGTTCCGGATTCCGGGAAACCGGTTTTCCTCTTCAATGCTGAACTCCACCGGGAGAACCGACATGGATCTTTACTACATACTCACGATTCAGGCTTTTTTGATCCTCGCGTGCGCTTGCGCAAGCAAGATATCCTCCTGGATCAACCTGCCGGTGCTGGTCGTGTTTCTCGCGATCGGAATGCTGGCCGGCGAACAGGGAATCGGAAAAATCCACTTCAGCGATCCGAACATTGCCAACACCATCGGAAGCATCGCCATGGCGTTCATCCTGTTTTCCGGGGGATTCGACACCAAATTCACTTCGGTCCGGAAGGTTTTCCTCCGGGGGACGCTGCTTTCCACGCTCGGTGTTCTTCTGACCGCCTTCTTTGTCGGAATCCTGACCTATTTCTTTTTCCTGTGGATGCTTCCGACCAAAGGCTTGTCGTTCTCCTGGTGTCTTCTGCTGGGCGCGGTCATCTCTTCCACCGACGCGGCGGCCGTATTCGCCATTCTGCGTTCGAAAAGCGTCAGTCTCCGGGGAAGGATGCAGCCGCTTCTGGAATACGAATCCGGAAGCAACGATCCCATGGCCGCCTTCCT
>CAYWZD010000303.1:0-5550 GCA_964462755.1 uncultured Victivallales bacterium
GTGGCGAAGATGTCCTTCACCGGTTTCTTCTACGAAAAATAAACGGACTCAGCGGGACGGCCCCGCTGGGGAAGGCGCCGGTTTCCTTACGGAATATTTCCGGATGAACGCGGCGATGTCCTCGATGACACGGTTCGAGAACGGCTCTTTCCGGTAATATTCCTCCGGCATGGATTTTCCGCGGCCTCTCTGCATCAAATGGTTCAGGTCTTCATACAGGATGAAGGTTGAGTTCGGCCTGTTTTTCAAGGCGTTTTTCCAGAGGATGAAGTCTTCCGCCGTGACCTGATAATCCCGTCCTCCCTGAAGGAAGAGCGTGGGACATTTCACATTATCGATGAACTTCAGGGGATCGTATCCGAACAGGTCGTTCCAATAGGACGTCTGAACGGTCTGCCCGAAAAGCCGCCCTGTTTTTTCCCCATTGGAAAGCATCGTCTCCAGTTCTTCCGTGAGTTCTTTTTTCCGGATTTCGGTCAGGCCGGGACTGTTGTCCAGCAGGTAACGGGTCTGGGCGCGGTACAGGTCGGCCATTTTCCGGGCGGGCGCGGCCATGAAGATGTAGCCGGAGGGAAGCGAGGTCCTCTTGGCGATGCGCGGAATCAGCATTCCTCCGAGACTGTGTCCGAGTAGAAACAGCGGAGAATTTTTGAGGCGCGGATCGGAGGCCGCCTTGCCGAGCGCTTCCACCGCGTCGTCCACGGTTTCATCGTCCAGGGTGCAGGTTGCCTGTTTCCGGACCTCCGCCGGATAGACCTTCGTGCGCTTGTCATAGCGGAGGGATGCAATTCCTTCCTTTCCCAATCCGTGAGCGATGTCTTCGAAGATCCGGTTCGGGCCGAAGGTCGCGTTCCGGTCCTGCGGGCCGGAGCCGTGCACCAGCACGAGACATGGAATGGGTTTCTTCGCATCTTTCGGAATCAGCAGAATCGCCGGGAGCGGCCATTCTCCGCCGATGGTGACCTCCTCTTCCCGGAACCAGTCGTTTTCCACCGGTTCCGGGGGGAGCGGCTTATAGAAAAATCCGGCGACCAGTCCGCTTTTCTGTTCGACAAAGCACGTGAAGAGAACCGTGGCATACTGATATTGCGCCCGTTGCGTGACACGCGTCATTTCACCCTGACGGACGAATTCCGCCTGTCCGTCCATCCGCAGAAATTTTCCGAACCGCAGCCGGCAATCCGCCGTTGCGGACATAAAACGTTTGGCATCCAGCACATTGCCCAGAGTCTGTGTGGTTACCAGCGCCAGACCGTCCGAATTGCCGTTTACAAACATCTCAATCAGCTTTTCCCAGTTCGACTGATTGTGTGCGCAGAGACTTCCGGAAAAACATGGCAGGACAAGCAGAAACAGCACGATGATTTTTTTCATGATGCAGAAATCCCCTCCCTTTTCCCCTAGGATATTATGGACGTGCATAGTCTATTATACTCGCTTTCATGGATAAAGACAAGAGGAGTGTACAAATTTTTTGAAATTCTCAAAATAATATCAATAAATATCATATTATTATCAAATAATTCTCAAAAAATAGTAATTTGCGGCTTGATTTTATGAAAAACGCCTGTATTGTTAAGAGAAACAGCAAGAAAAACCGGAAAGGATGAAGCATGGACGCTCCGTTCGAATTTGTCGCCATCGGATATTGCAGCAACGATTATCTCTGCAAGGTGGATGAAATTCCGCTCGACCACAAAGTCGAGGCGAAAGAGCACCTGACGCAGGGCGGCGGTCCGGCCGCTACGGCGGCGGTGGCGGCGGCCCGGCTGGGAATGAAAACCGCTTTCGTCGGAGTTGTCGGCGACGATGATTCCGGACGGATGATCCTCCGGGATTTCGCTTCGGAAAAAGTATCGTCGGACGCGGTGAAAATCCGGAAGGACTGCACGACCTCCACCGCGTTCTGCTGGGTGGATGCCGCCGGAAAAAGAAGCATTGTCTGGTACCGCGGCAACGGGATGGACCTGAAGCCCGAAGAACTGCCTGAATCCCTGATCGCGAACGCAAAAGTGATTCATCTGGACGGCCATCAGACGGTCGGCGCCCATGCCGCCGCGAAACTGGCCCGCAGACACGGCGTAACCGTCAGCATCGACGCCGGAACGCTCCGTCCGGGCGTGAAGGAGATTCTGCTCGACTGCGACATTCTCATCACCTCCGAATTTTTCGCAAAACAACTCACCGGAATCGCGGATTATGAAAAATCCCTGATGGAACTGGTCAAAATCGGGGCGAAGGTCACCGGGATCACCATGGGAAGCAAAGGCTCCATGTGCTATGACCGAGAACAGGGCAAAATCCTCCGGTGTCCGAGCTTCCCCGTGAACGTGGTCGACACCACCGGCGCGGGCGACGTGTTTCATTCCGCGTTTGCCGTGAAATACGTTTCCTGCAAGGATATTCTGGAATGTATGCGCTTTGCCTCGGCGGTTTCCGCCCTGAAATGCACAAAACTGGGCGGACGCACCGGCATTCCGACGCGTCGCGAGACGGAAGACTTTCTGAAGAAAAACACTTGATTCTTTCATTACCGCATAGGAGATTTCATCATGAAAAAACTGCTTGTGAAACTGGGCGCCGAACTGAAGGACGGTTATGCCAATGTCTTCGAAAACAACACCCTCGGAATGAAGCTGACCCGTTTCGGCATTCTGACTCTCGGGAAGGGAAAATCCTGGAATTCCAGCACGGGCGAAAATGAAGTCGCCTTGGTCATGCTCGGCGGAAAATGCTCCGTGAAAGGGAAAAATTTCGAGTTCAAGGAAGTCGGCGGACGCAAGGACGTCTTTTCCGGAAAGCCCGATACGGTTTACCTTCCGCGCCGCACGGAATTCACCGTGACCGCGCTCACCGACTCCATGGATCTGGCGGTGAACGAGTCTCCCGCCTCCCGCGACACCGCGAAGCCGACCGTCATCACCGCCGCCATGACCCGTGAAATCATCATCGGCCGCGACAACTTCACGCGTCGGGCCACCATCATGCTCGACGAAAAATTCGATTCCGAACACTTCTATATCGGCGAAGGCATGATCCCCTCCGGCAACTGGTCCGGCTATCCCCCGCACCGTCACGACATCGACAATCCGCCGGAAGAAATCAATATGGAAGAGACTTATTTCTACCGTTTCAACCCCGCGCAGGGGTTCGGCATCCAGAAGGTCTATACGCCCGACGGACGCATCGATGAAACCTATACGGTCAAGCACAACGACACCGTTGCGATCGCCGAGGGCTATCATCCTCTCTGCGGCGCACCGGGCTATGAAATGTATTACCTGTGGACTATGTGCGGTCCCGTCAACCGCGGGCTGATCTCTTCAAAAGACCCCGCTCACGGCTGGGTAAAATAATGGCCATGCGCGATCTGCTTCTTGGAATCGACTTCGGCTCCGGCGGCTGCAAAGTTACGGTCATCGACACGAACGGCGCACTTCAAGGGGAAGCCTCCGTCGAGTACAAAACGCATTATCCGCATTCCGGATGGTCCGAACAGGACCCCTCCGACTGGTACCCGGCCATGTGTTCCGCTTTGGCGGCGGTCCGCGGGAAAGGGGTCGATTTCACCCGGATCGCGGCGGTTGCCTTCGACGGTTCCACGCATAATGCCGTGCTGATGGACGCGCACATGAAACCGCTTCGCCGGACCATCATGTGGACCGATCAGCGCAGCGTCCGGGAGTGCGCCGCCCTGAAGAAGGACGCCGCGCAGATTTTCAAGACTGCGTGGCAGATGCCCACGCCCACATGGACGCTTCCGCAACTGATGTGGGTCAAGGCCCATGAACCGGAAGTGATCGCGAAAACAGAACATATTCTTTTTGTCAAGGATTATGTGCGCTGGCAGGTGACCGGCGTGCCCGTGACCGATTATATCGAGGCGCAGGGAACGCTTTTCTTCGACATGAACAAGGGGGAATGGTCCCGCGATCTGGTTGCCTTGACCGGCCTCAAATCTTCCGCGCTTCCGGCATTGGTCAAGCCGACCGATCCGGCCGGTTTCGTGACCGCGTCCGCCGCAAGGGACACGGGCATTCCCGAAGGGACGCCCGTCATCTGCGGAAGCTCGGATTCGGCGGTCGAGGATTATGGTGCGGGCGCGGTAGAGCCCGGCGACTGCATCGTCAAGCTCGCCACGGCGGGCAACGTCAACGTGATGACCGCTTCGGCGTTCCCGCACGAGCGCACGCTCACCTATTCCCATATCTGCGAGGGCATGTATTACACGGTTTCCGCGACGAACGCGGCGGCGGTCTGTCAGCGCTGGTTCCGCGATCAGTTCTGCGAGCCGGAAAAACAGCGGGCCGCCGAACTCGGCACCAAGGCCTTTTCCCTGATGGACGAACTGGCTTCCGCTTCGCCGGTCGGTTCCAACGGGGTGTTCTTCCACCCGTATCTTCAGGGGGAACGGTCGCCTTACTGGGACTCCAATCTCCGCGGCAGTTTCACAGGCGTTTCCATGGGAAGCACCCGCGCGGACTTCACCCGCGCCCTGCTGGAAGGCGTCGGATTTTCCCTTCTGGACTGCTACGGGCTGATCGAGGAGATGAAACTTCCGGTCAAGCGTCTGTTCCTGATCGGAGGCGGCGGCCGGAGCGCCCTCTGGAGCGAGATCGTATGCAACACCTTCAACCTTCCCCTTCAAGTGCCCTCACCGGGCGACGCCTCGTTCGGTTCCGCGCTGATCGCGGGCACGGGCGTCGGGATTTTCAAGGACAGCCGCGACGCCGTCCGGCGCTGTCTGAAAGTGGACCGCGAGGTACGGCCCGATCCGGCCTCGGCGGCAAAATACCGGGAACTTTTCCGATACTATAAAGAGATTCACGACGCGCTGGCTCCTGTCTATTCGAAGCATCCGCGGAACTGACTTTTCAATTTTTCATATAAACCCAAAGAAGGAGGCTTGACAGCCATGTTACCGTCCACCACCAGCTACATGTTCGAAATGATCCGTTCGGAACTTACGGACGCGGTCGGTGCAAACTTCGTCGACATCCGCGAGGCGGACCGCTTCGCCCATTCGGTCGACTACTACTGGATTCCTGAAATGTGGCATGACCGCAACATGCCCAATCCCCAGGCGGATGTGATCGTGCATCCCGGCACCACCGAGGAAGTTTCCAAGATCATGAAAATCGCCAACACCTACAAAATTCCCGTGGTTCCGTGGGGCGGCGGCTCCGGTTCGCAGGGCGGCGCACTCCCGATTCAGGGAGGAATCCTCCTCGACACGAAACGCCTCAACAAGGTCGAGAAGATCGACACCACGTCGCTGACCGTCACTTGCGGAACCGGCATCATCGCGCGCCATCTGGAATGGGAGTGCAACAAGGCCGGCTTCTCCACCATGCACCTGCCCGCATCCATCGCCTGCGCCACGATTGGCGGATTTCTCGCCCACCGCGGAACCGGCGTCCTCTCCACGAAATGGGGCAAGATCGAAGACATGGTCATGTCTCTGGAAGTGGTCCTGCCCACCGGCGAAATCATCAAGACCCTTCCGATTCCGCGCCATGCGTCCGGACCCGACCTCACGATGATGTTCCT
>CAYWZD010000304.1:0-5530 GCA_964462755.1 uncultured Victivallales bacterium
TGGGAAAATATTCACTGGAACAAAAAAGAGTTTCCTTACAAAGAAATCTTCTGATCCTTCTGCTCATTTCCTGGTTCACTTTTCTGCTGATTCATATTTTCTGCCGGTTTCATGGTTTGATCTGGATCTGTTCCGCGCTTCTCCCGCCGGCATTCATCGCGGGGATGTGCTCCGCGCTGTTCACCCGGCTGACTTTCGACCGCAGAAAATTACGTCTCTTCGAACTTGGCGGCGCAACGCTGTCAGCCTTTGTTCTTTTCTTTTTCGCGGACAGGATGCCCGGGCGTCCCGCCTTTCTGCTGTTGATTTCGGCCCTTCTTTTTTTCATACTGGAAATCTTTCTTTTCCTTTTCCCCGTGATGAGGGAAAAAAAACGCCGTTTTCTCTTTATTCTCTTCATATCCATTCTGACGGCAGGTCTTCTTTTTTCCTTTCTGGTGTCGTCTTTTCTCTGCTGTGGGCGTCCGGAACAGCCATCGGCGGAGGATGACTTCCAACTTCAAATTGCGGTATTGTCCGGACTTCAGCCGGAGAAACGCGCAATTCGTGTAATGCTGCTTTCCCCGCCGGGATTACCGGTCGAAACCATGAGTAACTTTCCCTTGACGAACAAACTCACCCATCTGCCTCTTTCGGTTTTTTCGGATCCGTTCGCCCTTCTGGGAGGCTGTCCGTTCAACTATGATTTGATTCTTCTGATGCCGCCGGAACCGGGAACCTTTGCCGCGAACAGACTTTACACGCCGGATTTCTTCCTTTTATTGAAGAGTCATCTGGCTCCGAATGGAGTGCTGGGCGTCATCGTCCCGGAATTTGCCGGAGCGCAATACAGAAAGGACCGATTGTTTGAAATCCGAGGCATCGTTGCCGCCACCCTGAGGCGTCTGTTCCCGAAGGTCAGACTTGCCCCCGGCAGGACTCATCTTCTGCTCTGCGGCGGCGACAATGTCAGCAACGACCTGCAGGAATTGAATGAACGAGCCGGGAAACTGCTGGGAAATTCGGATTTCCTGCCGCCCAACCTTCTGCTTCTCCTGAATACGCCCGAGGAAATGGAAGAAAGAAACCGTTCTTTTGCCGAATATTCCGTTACGGCGAAACAGAACCTGTCTTTCCCCCCCCCGCTGCTCACGTCATTTCTGCGCGGAACCCCCGAAATAGACCGGACGCCCCTGGGACCGCTGGCCGATTTTTACAGACGCGCGGCAGTGTTCTGGGGAGCGGGACTGATCGTTTTCTGGCTTGTCCTGAGATATTTTCTTTCCGGCGGACTTGAGAAAAAACGGGTTTGTCTCACGTTTGAAAATGGTTTTTTCGCAGGAGCCATGTTTACAGCGACCCTGCTTCTGACCCAGGTGCAGTCGGCGGCGCTTTATACCAACGGCTGGCTTCTCGCGGCCATCTTTTTCTTTTTCACATTTTGTGGACTCGCCTCCTCGGGCGGCAAGCCGACTTTCAGCCGCGGCATCTATCTTTTTTCCGCAATCCTTCCGCCGCTGGCTTTGGGAGCCTTCTTTGTTCATTTTCCGGGAGAGGAATTGATTTCATACGGACTGATTGCCGCGACCGGATTCTGTCTGGGCCAATCTTCCGGTGAAATTCAGGGGCGCTCATCTCATCTTTTTTCCGGTTTTTCCGCCGGGATTATTTTCCTGCTGCTCTCGGTTTTTCCATTCTACGGTCTCTGGTTCTGCACAGGAATTCTGGTTCTGACCCGAATTCCCGGAATCATCACGAAAAATATGGAAAAAGAATTTGATTTTTCCGGTTTCCAGCCTAAAATAACGAGATAAGGAGTTATGATTCTCATGAAATATATCATTGCGGTTTTGATCCTGTGCGTGAGTGTGTTCGCCGGCGCCCAGGATATCGGAAAAGAAACAAGGGTGGATTCCGTGCTGGCCTCCGTCAACGGAGAGCCGATTACTCTTCTGGACGTCATGCTGGAAAGCGGACGGGAGGAGATGCGTCTGGCAAGTCTTTTTTCCGGAGCCCGACTGTATACGGAAATCGCCAAACTACGGAAAAATGTGGTTGAGGAGATTATCACGAGAAAACTGGTTTATGCGCAATATACGGCGCGTCCGTTCCCGATCGAAAACCAGTATATCGAAACCATCATCGACATGCTTGTAATGACAATGGGAGGCGGCACCCGCGACGGTCTCGTGAAAAAAGCCAAGGAATTGGGAACGACCATGAACGAACTCCGGCAGAAAGCCAAGGAGAAAATAGCCGTGGATATTCTGCTGTCCGAATACTGCGACCGCCCTGTTTTCATCACGCCGGAAGACGTCTATGACTATTACGTCAAAAATCCGAAAGAATGGACAACCCCCGCCCGGTATGAACTGGAACTGCTCCAGATCGCCCGGAACGGCGGACGTTCCGGACCCGACCCGAAAATCGCCTGTCAGAAGCTTTCGGAACAGATGGCAAAGGCGGACAAGGCGCTCTTCTATCAGCTGGTCAAGGCAAACTCGGACGCGCCAAATTCCGAAAACGGAGGAAACGTCGGACAGGTCGACGAAGACAAGCTGCGCCCGGAATTCGCACCCGTCGTCAAGAAGCTCAAGCCCGGAGCCATTGCGGGACCGGTCGAAACGCCGGAAGGATTTTACTTCATCCGTCTGGCGGCCGTTTATCCCGAGGAGAAAATCCCGTTTGAGAAAGCGTCGGAGGAAATACGGAAGCGTCTCGATCTGAAAGCCAAAAGCGAACTGCGCAAGGCCTACAGCGAAAAGATCAAGAAACAGGCGCTGATACGTTATTACTTCTGAGTTCCGTAATGCCCGCCCGGACCGCCATACTCTGTGGGGATTGCCCACGGGACCAGATCATAATGCGGGTTTCGGGAAATGTATTCGATCATCCGTGGATTGAGGTGTCTGGCGGAAACGCGGAAAGCCATGTTTTCCTGGAGTTTCCTGACCAGCGTTTCATCCCCCATCTTCTCCGCCGTGATGATCATATTGCGCAAAGGCAGAATCGCCATGGGAAAATTTTCCGCCTCCCGCTGATAGGATTCATAGGCGCCTTTCAGGTTGCCCATCAGCAGCATCGCGTTTCCGCGGCCCATGTGGACGCCGGGATAATTTTCGATATTCGAACGGCGCATGATGTCTGCGAGGTAAACCGTCAACTCCGGATATTGCAACACATTTTCCGTCAGATAGAGCATCGCATAGTTCGGAGAATACTCCGCAGGACACAGGCGTGCCGTATGGTAGACATTGGAAACCATCTCGGAAACCGGCATGGAATGAGTCATCAGGCGTTTCGCGGAATACGAACTGTAAAAAGAACGAACAGCCGCAAACAAAGCCCATCCGGCAATCAAAAACGCCAGAAAACCTGAAAGGACACGGATTCCGGTTCCCGCCGGAAACACACACTCTTTTTCACGGACAAAACATTCATGCCAGAAAAGGCCGAGGATCATCAGTGCGATCAGCGCATTCGGCCAGACGAAAAACACCAGATCCAGGCAGGCGTGAAACAAGATATACAGCAATGCGAAGAGATACAGGCAGGAGAGAAGTGAAACGGGTTCCCTGCGATACAGTTTCATGAAGACTTTACCAGTCGGAATCAGGAGGAGGCACAGCCATGCGCACAACCCGAGAATTCCAAACGAACAGGCCATATACAAAAAATGATTGTGGGGATGATCCGACCGGGGCGCCACGTTCTTCGTGAAAAAATATTCCATCGGACGATAGCGGACATACTGGTCTTCAAAGGAAGCATTTCCAACTCCGAAAACAGGATGATCGACAATCATATTCACGGCTCCGTCGTAGAAAATCAGACGGTCATCCTCCGAAATGACCCTTCCAAAAGAATCGGTGAAGAAAACAGAAAACAGAATGCTCCCTGCAAGAAAAAGACCGCACCCCACAAACAGAGCGATCTTCCGGAACCGGGCGGACAATTTCAACCATCCGAAAATCAGCAGGAGGGCCGAAAGGGACAGATACCCTGCCCTTGAGTCCAGTCGGACGAAAAGAAAAGCGGAAAAAAGCAGAATCACCCCGCCTGCGAGAATGGGCACAAGCGCAGGAATCCGACAGCGGTTCCTCAGCCAGTCCCACAGGCAATACAGCAGGAAGGGGGTGGAAATCACAATCAGGGCGACATTCCAGTTGATGTTGCTGGCGATACCGAACAGACATGGAATTCCCCTCTTCATTTCAAATAGAATATAAAGAAGATTCCACAGACACAAAAACGAAAAATACAGCGGCAGCAGTTTCCTGAAGGAATCGTAGTAGGCACAAACCAGCAGGGGAATCGAAATCCATCGGAGCCCCTCCCCCAAGTGCTGGATCGAAAGCCGTCCGTTCACCAGAAAATGCCCGACGACGATTGCAAAAAAGACAAGCAGCGCCGTCAGCGGAAGCCATCCCATCCGCATGAGAGTTCCGGCCAGACGGCGGAAGTCCGCGAAAAGCAGGGCAACGGCGATAAGAGAAAGAACTCCCAGCGTAAAGAAATCGAAATAGTAGGCATGCCCCATCATGGTGAACATGGTCGGATTCCGGAAAAGCGTCAGAAAAAGAAACAGAACAGGAATCAGCCATACGGGTTTCATGAGAGTTCCGAAAAATGACTTCGTTCCGGATGCATCTCCGCCGGGAATCATACGGCACATTTCCGTTTCCTGCTGTCCGAGTTCATCCATAATAATGACTTCTTCCCATTCGGTCGCGGCAGAGAGAGATGTCCCTTTCTCCACCGCGAGAGTTATTGCTCAATGATGTTTACGCAATTCGGTCCGGCGGATTTTTCCGCTGGTGGTTTTCGGCATGGTATCGATGAATTCTATTTTCCGGGGATACTTGTAAGGAGCGGTATTGTGCTTGACGTATTCCTGAATTTCTTTTTTGAGATCTTCCGTTCCTTCCTTGCCCTTGGTCAGGACGATAAATGCCTTGACGACCTGTCCCCGTATTTCGTCGGGGATGCCGACCACCGCGCATTCCAGCACATAGGGGAGCTCCATCAGAACGCTTTCGACTTCGAACGGTCCGATGCGGTAGCCGGAAGACTTGATCAGGTCGTCGCTGCGTCCGACATACCAGTAGTAGCCGTCTTCGTCGCGCCACGCGGTGTCGCCGGTGTAATACAGGCCGTTCCGCCATGTGTCGGCGGTCTGCTGTCCGTTGCGGTAATATTCCTGGAAGAGGCCGCAGACCTGGTCGCGTTCCGCGCGGATGGCGATCTCGCCGACTTCTCCTGAATCCACGGGATGTCCGTCCGTGTCCACCAGCTCCACCTGATACTGCGGGGAAGGTTTTCCCATGGAACCCGGTTTGGGATTCATCCCGACCAGATTGCCGATGGTCATGGTGGTTTCCGTCTGTCCGAAGCCTTCCATGATCTTCAGTCCGGTGGCCTTCTGGAACTGGTTGAATACTTCCGGGTTGAGGGCTTCCCCGGCGGTGGTGGCATATTTGATGGACGACAGATCGTATTTGGAGAGATCTTCGCGGATGAAGAAGCGGTAGATGGTCGGAGGCGCGCAGAA
>CAYWZD010000305.1:0-5468 GCA_964462755.1 uncultured Victivallales bacterium
TCGCCTGATATTCCTCCGACCAGCGGGCCCGGAACGGATCATGGAATCCGTAGACACCCGAACCGCCCGTTTCACTGATCATGTAGGGCTTGTTTGGCGGAAGGGAATCGACCAGCCGCTGGAAGCGCGGCCGGATGTTCTGAATTCCGGAGACCGTGTCCCAGTCGGCGTCGCACCATCCAGGATACGGATTCATTGCGATGATGTCCACGAGGTCGGTACAGCAGTCCTTTTCATATTTGTTCGAGGCGAACGTGATGAGACACCGCTCGTCCTCCGCGCGGATCGCGTCATACAGCGCTTTGATGATCGGGCGCACTTCCGGCATCTGGCTTTCCGTCTCGTTGAGAAATCCGCGGATGATGATGCATGGATGGTTGAAGCTGGCTCTTGTGAGCTTGCGGGCCTGGTCGAGCTGCTGTTCGAGGAATTCCCCGGAAAGCAGATCGGGCGGTTTGACGTCCCAGCCGAGCGTCTCTTCCCAGACCAGCATCCCTAGATGGTCGCAGAGTGTGAGGAATGAACGGCGCTGTGGATAATGGCTGCCCCGGATGAAGTTGCAGCCCTGCGCACGGATAAACTGAAGGTCGGCTGTCATCAGGGAGAGCGGAGACGCGGCCCCGAAATATGGATGGCTTTCATGACGGTTGTATCCCATCAGGCGGAGTTCTTCTCCGTTGAGGAGGAGTTTTGCGCCGTCCGTCCGGACTTCGCGGATGCCGAATTCTTCGACAATCTCATCGCTGCCGAGAGTCAGATGCAGATGATGAAGATTTGGAGTTCCCGGAGTCCATAAACGGAAGTCCGGCACCCGGAACTCCGCGTCGAGACAACCTTGGTTCAACATTCCCGCAACCGGTTTCCCGTCATCGAACTGGAGACTGATTTCGCGATCGCATTTCTCCGACGCCTCGATTTGGAGGCGGACGCTGCCCGTCCGGTAATCGGCGGTGCTGATGCGGACCCGGCGGATGAAACATTCCGGCAGTTCCTCCAGCGTGACACTTCCGAAGATGCCGCCGTACCCGTAGAAATCATAGAAGGGATAAAAGATTTTATTATGGAGATTGCAGGTCATGACCGCAAGTTCGTGGGCTCCCTTTTTCCCGGCATCGAAAATGAACTCTTCCGGCATGTAGGCATATTTCAGTTCGCCGATTTCGCGGCCGTCCCAGAATACCTTTCCCGAGATTCCAATGCCGTCGATGGAGAGCTTCACGAGTCCTCCGGATTCCACCATACGGCGGTAAACTCCGTATCCGCGCCGCCCGTAATAAGGTGCGGCGACATCAAAGCATCCGGGAACCGAAAGAACGTCCGCGAATCGTATTTTCCCGAGGTCGGGTTGCACTTCGGAAAAGGCGAAGTTCCAGATGCCGTCCAGTATTTTTTGAGTTCTCATAAGGGATTCCTTGTATTTTTGTAATCCTGATATACATTACATTATTTCCAATTTGTGAATTTGCAAATATAATAATGTAACAATAGAATGTCCTTTTGTAACAATGAAATCATTCCGTCAATGTTTTTGGATACTGCCGAAGGACAGCCAGCTCGGTTTTTCGGTCCGGAGCTGTGGTCATTTCATTCTGGTGCCGCCCGACCGCGAGGTTCGGAGGGAAGCCGATTTTGCCGAAATCTTCTGGGGATTGCGCGGGTGCGGAACTTTCCGGAACGGCGGCAATGAATACACGCTGAAGGAAAATCAGGTGTGGTATTATCCGCCCGGCTCCATCCATGATTTCTTTCCGAAAAATTCTGCTTTCCACTATCGTTGGCTGGCGATCGAAGGGCGTTCCGCGGGCCGTCTGTTCGAGGATATTGGCATCCGTCCCGGACTTTCCCATGCGGGGCCGTGTCCCGAACATCTTTTTTCCAGCATCATGCTGGATGCCCGCAGTCATGAGCGTGAGACTCATTTCAGGGCGCTGTCGACAGCTCTTTCCGTTCTTACCCGGATTGCCTCCGGGGATACGAAAAACCTGCCTCCTGAAAGTCCCTCCAGCGCGGCAAAAGCCATCATCGATGAAAAATTCGGAGACCCCGGACTGAATGTTGAAAGCATTGCGGAACTGCTTCACATGCACCGGGTCAGCCTGAGCCGCGTCTTTGCCAGAGACCACAGGACCCCCATTTCAAATTATCTGATTTCCTGCCGGATTCGCAATGCCATGCGCCTGCTTCATGAAACCGATCTGAGACTCAAGGAAGTTGCTCTGGCAAGCGGGTTCAAAAATGCCGAGTATTTTTCCCGGGTATTCCTTCAGACGGTGGGGATGCCTCCGGGCGTCTTCCGCAAACGTGGAATCGCCTGAAGCCCGCCGGAAGAAGGTAACGGGGTGACATTCCGGAGAAACAGAAACGGAACTCTTCGGTGCTTCGCTGGAAAAAAGGAAAATACGGAGTTATAGTATGAGGTCGGAATCCTCTTCGGAAACGGGGGAAGGGGGGAGTCCGAATGACGCGACTTCAGAATTCAGGAGTATCTCAACAGAGGTCTGTAACGAACTGAGCAGCAAAGGATTTTCTTCATGCGCATTCAAACTGAAACCATGTCTTTGAATCTGAACGATGATGGAACACTGGAACTGAAAGCCGGTGTGCTGAACGGACGCTTCCGTCCGGGAATTTCACTCGACGGAACGGCGCTTCCGATGGAGACTTTCAGCGTTTCCGAACAGTCCGCCAACCATTTTGTGCTGAGCGGAGGCAACAGCAGCTGCATGTGGAAATTCCATTGTTCCGCCTCTGTCGGGGAAATCCGGTTGCGTCTGACCGCCAGCCTTGCCGAACCTGCCCGGAAAATCGAACTGATTCCGTATTCCCTGCCGCGGATTTGTCCCGAGCATTTTCTTGCCCAGAACCTGAAAATGGGCGGATGTGTTTCCCTTCATTTTCCGCGGACCGAAAAGTCCGTCTTCGAGGGGCATCATTTCGCGGTCATCAAAGGAGGCGGTTGTTTTGTAATGGTTTCCGCACCGCTCCGGAACCGGTTCATGACGGATTTCAAGGGAACCGCCTTCACCGGCGCCATAACAGACTTCAAATGTTCCGCCGGAACCGCCCACGAGGACATTCTGGAAGTCGATTCCGGGGAATTCACGTTCTCTGCCGGCAGCGATCCGTTTTCCCTGATGGAACTCTGGAGCGATGAGAATCTCGGGGTCAAAAAAGATTTCTCACGTCCGCCCGTCTGCGGCTGGAATTCATGGGATTACTACCGCTGGACCGTCACCGAGGAAGAAGTGCTTCAGAACGCCGAGTTCATCGCGAAGGATCCGGTCCTTTCGAAACACGTCCGGCGGATCATCGTCGATGACGGCTGGCAATATTGCTACGGCGAATGGGATGCGAACCCTCTTTTTCCGAATGGCCTGAAGTATCTGGCGGACGAACTGAAAAAAATGGGGTTCGAGCCCGGATTGTGGGTGGCGCCGGCCATCGCGGAACCTCATTCCCGGATCGCCCAGCTGAATCCGCAGGAGACGATGGGACTCGGGGAGAACGGACTTCCATGTCTTGCGTATGAATGCATGAGAAGATACGGATTCGTGCTGGACCCCACGGTGGAAAAATCCCGGCAGTTCGTCCGGGACACCTTCCGGCGTCTCTCCGGTTACGGCTTCCGTTACTTCAAGCTGGATTTTCTCTGTTCCACCCTCGCGGCGAGACAGTTTCATGACCGCAACGTTCCGAGGACGGACATCGTGCGCCGGTTCGTGGAGGATGCTTCGGTCGGGAGTGCCGGTCAGAGTGTGATTCTGGGATGTAACTATTCGTTTGCTTCCGGAAACCAGTTCGTCAATTCCGTGCGTGTCGGCGGAGACATTCACGCCCGTTGGGATTGCATACGCCATAACAGTGTGTCGGTGGCCGGAACCATGTGGTCCGCGGAAAAGCACTGGATCAACGATCCCGATTTCGCGCTCTGCCGTGCGCTGGACACTACTGACGACCCTCAACTCCAGGCAATCCGTGCGCTGGCCGTTTTCAACGCGCCGGACTCCGAATACAGCGACAATTTCATCGGTTACACTCTGGCGGACGCCAAACGTGCGCAAATGGAAGTCCTGCTGTCCCTGATTCTCGTGTCCGCCGGCGCGATCAACCTTTCCGACAAAATACCTCTGCTGAATGAGAGCGGCCTTGAGCTTGCCCGGAAAACGGTCTCCGCCGAACACGGTAAACCAGGCCGTCCCGTCGATCTCTTCGAGGACGACCACGCCGCCATCTGGATTCAGAAAACGCCGAGCGGACATCGTGTCCTTCAGATCAACTGGACCGAGAGTGAAAAAGCAGTCTCCTTCGATCTGAAGAAGCATGGAATCTCCGCAGAAAAGGCGCGGAATTTCTGGAATGATTCGGCATTGGACATTTCTTCCGGAAAAATCGAAGCGGTTCTCCCAGGTCGGTCGTGTCTCCTGACGGAGCTCCAGTAAGAATTTCTTTGGGGCTTCCTCAACGTTTCAGGTTGTCTGATATCTTGCCATGAAAGGATGAATAGAGAATATGGGAAATGCAGCGGAAATTCTTTCCGAACTCGGGATGGAACAGAAAACTTTTCAATCGAAAAAGGGTGGAAATCTGCCGTATTGCCGGAAGGATGTTCACCCGGAACTTCCCGGAAAAAGCGCGCTTCTGATCCTTTTTCACGGGGCCGGAGAACGCGGTTCCGACAATGGCCTTCAGCTGGTCCACGGAAGCCGTCCGTTGATCCATTTTCTACAGGAAAACAACCGGAAATGCACGGTCGTTTTTCCGCAGTGTCCCAGCGGGGCGCAGTGGGTGAATGTTCCGTGGAGCGATCTTTCGCATGTGCTTCCGGAAAAACCTTCCGACGCCATGTCGCTCGCCATGGAACTGCTGGATTCCCTCCTCGCGGAAGAGAACATCGATCCGGACCGGATTCATGCGGCGGGGCTTTCGATGGGAGGCTTCGGCGTATGGGATCTCCTTTCCCGGAAGAGCCATGTATTCACGTCCGCCCTGATCGTCTGCGGTGGCGGGGATACGGCACAAGCCCCGAAGCTCAAGGATATTCCGTTGTCGGTCTGGCACGGTGATTCGGACACGGTGGTTCTGCCGGTCCGTTCCAGAAACATGGTGGGGGCTCTGCGCGCCGTTGGTGCGAAACAGGTCCGGTATCACGAAATTTTCGGATGCGGACACAACTCCTGGGACTATGCCTTCAACGACAGCGCCACATGGGAATGGCTCTTTTCCAGAAGCCGTTAAGCACTTTCTTCATTCCTGATTTTGCGACGACGGAGAGGGCTGTTATTCCAGATTCAGGTAATTTTTGATGAAGCGCATGTAGGCCATGTCCTGAGCGGCGGCGTAAATGCCGTCGCCGGTGTTCGGATACTCCAGCGTCAGCATGCCGGAACGCAGAGGCTCCTTGATTTTTTCCACCACGGAAAGCGTGTTGATGTGTCCGGCATCGAGACGAGTGCAGAGGAATCCGGGGA
>CAYWZD010000306.1:0-5432 GCA_964462755.1 uncultured Victivallales bacterium
ATCCATTTTTACAATACCTTTCCTATCCGCGCGGCCACTTCGGCCTCGTAGGCGTTCATATCATCGATCTGTATCTGTGCGACACCGCTTTTCATGGCGGCCTGGGCGACGTATTTCGCGACGCGGGGCACGACGCGGGGATCGAAGGGTTTCGGAATCACCAGCGTGTTTTTCAGGGGAATCTCCCCATCGAACATTCCGGCTTCCGCATCGGCCGGATAAGCCTGCGTCAGGATGGCGCGGACTTTTTCAGGCATTTTCTCGGAAACGATTTCCGCCAGTGCATGGGAGGCCGCCAGTTTCATGGCCTCGTTGATATCCGTGGCGCGCACGTCCAGAGCACCGCGGAAAATGCCGGGGAATCCCAGCACGTTGTTGACCTGATTCGGGAAGTCGGAGCGTCCGGTTCCCACCACGGCCGCACCCGCCGCCAGCGCCACATCCGGGAAAATTTCGGGTTCGGGATTCGCCATGGCGAACACAATCGCGCCGGGAGCCATGGTGCGAACCATGTCGCCGGTCAGGGCCTTTGCCACGGAAACCCCCAGGAAGATGTCGGCGCCTTTCACGGCGTCCGCCAGAGTCCGGCAGTCCGTTTTTTGTGCAAAGCGCTGTTTTTCAGGCGTCAGGTCGGTGCGGTCCGCGCGGATCACTCCCTTGGAATCGCAGAGCAGAAAATTTTCGCGTCGCGCTCCGGCGGAAATATAGTATTCGGCACAGGCGATGCCGGCGGCGCCGGCTCCGTTCAGCACGAAACGGGCGTTCCCGATTTTCTTGCCGACGATCTTGAGTGCGTTGAGGATGCCCGCCAGGGAAATGATCGCGGTTCCGTGCTGGTCGTCGTGAAAAACCGGAATTCCCATGAGCTTCTTGAGGGTCTGTTCCACTTTGAAACAGGCGGGCGCTCCGATGTCTTCAAGATTGATTCCGCCGAAAGAGGGTTCGAGCGTGCGAACCGCTTCGATCAACTTGTCGGCATCGGTTTTGCCGTCCGCGCCGTGGACGTGGGAAAGGCACAGGGGAATGGCGTCGATGTCGGCGAAGTTCTTGAACAGGACGGCTTTGCCCTCCATCACGGGCATGCCCGCTTCGGGGCCGATGTTGCCGAGTCCGAGCACCGCGGTTCCGTCGCTGACCACGCCGACCGTGTTGGAACGGTTCGTGTATTTCCAGACGTCCGAGGGGGTCTTCTTGATTTCAAGACAAGGGACAGCCACTCCGGGGGTGTAAGCCAGCGAGAGATCCTGCTGTGTGGCGCAGGGTTTGGAGGGAACGACTTTCAATTTGCCCGGGACGGGTTCGCTGTGATAGGTCAGGCTGCGTTCCGCCAGCGTTTTTTCTTTTTCACTCATTTATGATATGCTCCTTAAATTCTGACTGAAATACCTTTGTTTTTCAAATATTCTTTGGCTTGCGGAACCGTGTAAGTTCCGAAGTGGAAAATGCTTGCGGCAAGAACGGCGTCCGCTTTCCCTTCCCGGAAGACCTGTTCCAGATGCTCCAGACTTCCCGCTCCCCCCGAGGCGATGACCGGAACGGAAACGGAGTCCGCGACCGCGCGGGTCAGGGCGCAGTCATAGCCGTTTTTGGTGCCGTCGGCGTCCATGCTGGTGAGAAGGATCTCGCCCGCGCCGGAGCGGACCCCCTGTATGGCCCATTCGAGGACATCGATTCCGGTGCCGCGGCGTCCGCCGTGCGTATAGACTTCCCATTTGCCGGGGTGTCCGGGAACGGCCCGGGCGTCAATGGCCAGCACGATGCACTGCGATCCGAAACGCTCGGCTCCGGCCGCGATCAGCGTGGGATCCTTCACGGCGGCCGAGTTCAGGGAAACCTTGTCCGCGCCGGACTCCAGCATCTTGCGCATGTCGGCGACGGAACGGATTCCGCCTCCGACGGTCAGCGGGATGAACACCTCCGAAGCGGTGCGGCGGACCATTTCCTGCATGGTTTCGCGTTCGTCGCTGGTCGCGGTAATGTCCAGAAACACCAGCTCGTCCGCCCCCTGCCGGTTATATTCCTTGGCGGCTTCGACCGGGTCGCCGGCGTCGACGAGATTCACGAAGTTGACTCCCTTGACGACGCGTCCGCCCGTCACATCCAGACAGGGTATGATTCTTTTGGCAAACATAAGAGACCTTTCCGTTTGAAAGGAAAGTAATCTACATTTGTTTTGCGGTTTTTGCAAAAGTGTTTTGCATTTTAAAGCTCTTTATGATATAATTACCGGAATCAGGCGCGTTCTTTGGGAGCGCGTACCCGAAATCAGGATGCCTATGATTGAACTGAGCAGTGGTGTTGTCAGTATTTTATATGCCGACGGAACTTCCGCGGCTTTCGACGCGACGGAGCTGAGACTCCGCCTGGAGAAAAGCTGTCTGGCTTCCGGCATGGCCGACCCGTGGATCGCCGGCGAAATCGCCCTTTCCGTGGAATACGCGCTCCGGTCGCGCCGGACGGACCCCGAGGCGGGAAATGTGGTTCACGCGGCGGATATCGACGATTGCGTCGTGCGGATTCTGGAAGAGACCGGGTATGCCGCCGTTGCCCGGCATTTCCGCGGAAACGCCGCGTCCTCGGGCGATTTCGGCAAACTGACCCCGGACCATGTGGAAGAATTTCTCTGCACCAAACTACAGCTTCCTCCAGTTTCGGCGGCTCCGCTGATCCGGAAGGTCCGCGACGCCATGAACGCTCTCGGCGTGGAAAAATGTTCGCCGCGTCTGGTGATTGAACTGGCGCGGCATTTCCGGGAGATCTCCGCGCATCCGCATCTTCAACCTCTTCAGCCGGAGAAGCTTCCGATCTCAAAACCGGAATTCGTCCCGGAATTGGCGGCGGCTCCCTTCATCATCAGAAAAACAACCTCCCTGTTTCCCTCCATACGGGCGGAAATCGATCTTCCCCGTCTGTTTGCGGACTGCCGTCTTGCGCCGCCCCTTACGGAACTGTCCCTGATGCCGTTCCTGATGCCCTGCGCGGAAAAACTGGATGCCGCCTGCGCGGAACTCCGACGGAACGGTGCGGAAAAACTGCCGCTGCTGCTGACCTTCTGCGGATTTCAGGAATTCGCCCGCCAGTGGCTGAACTGCGACTACAGCGGAAAACCCGATTCCCGTGTGGAGTTCTTTTCGGAATTCTTCCGGTCGCTCCTCCGGGAGAAACCGTTCAAAATTTTTGTCCGCTGATCTGGGTCGGCTGTGTGGGCGTTTTCTTTTTCTTCTGTCCGGGCGCAGGTGTTTCCGAACCAGGCCGTTTCAGAAATAGGATCGAAACTTTTTTCGGAGGCGGAGCCGTCAGTTCGAACGAGAAGACCGTTCCGGGAGGAGACACGTAGGCTGGGATGAGTCCGAAGCCGAATATATAGGTTCGGTTGATTACTCCGCGTTCTCCCTGAATCGTGACATTCAAATCCATGTCGCAATCCGGCGTTTCCCTGACCTGCACTAAAAAAACATGTTTTTTGCCGTCAAAAAGGTAGCGGGTCGCGAAATGTCTGCTTGCCGAAGGGAGGTGCATCCCGATCTTGTCGAATTCGGCAAAACCCGTTTTCGGCAGGGAAATACCGGGTTGGGGTGTTTCCCTGACGAGAAACACGACGAACTGTTTGAAGTCTCCTGGAATCGTCAGAAGCGGGACTATCCTTGGATCGGCCGCGATTTCCCTCCGGACTTGCTCCAGTTTCCCGGGGGAATCGAAGTCACTGTCCGTCAGATCCAGAACCAGAACATCTCCGGTTTTTCTCGGAGCGGTGAAATATTCTGTCGGATACTCGAAGAGGAAATGCCCTCGCAGCCTCATGGTTGTCAGGATGCGGGATTGTGCGGGAATTTTTGACTTGATTTCCCGGATCAGGGCAGTCCCGTCTGGCAGATTCGCAATTCGGCGATAGGTGTATTTCCCGAAACAGGCGGTCATGCCGAAACAGTAATAGGACCCGAGGATCGTCAATGCTGTGGCCGAGACGGCAGCCGCCGCGATCACTCGCCGGGGAAACTTCTTCTTCAGTCCGATGTTAAGGAGTCCCGGCAGAACGGAACGGTCTCCATCCAGAGTCCTGCGGAGATTGATGACGGCAAGAGCCAGAAACAATGTCATGGAGTCGATTCCGTATTGCAGAACGACCGATTTGACATCCGCGGATGGGCGGAGACATACTCCGGCAAGAAGCGGAACAACGGCAATCATCAGGGATGGAAACAGCCAGATGCAGAAGAAAAAGGGCGTCAGAAGCGTCAGTAGAAAAGCAAAGTTCTGCCACTGGAAACAGATCGACCAGAATGTACATGGACGGAGAAATGGGGACAAAGCGATTTCCGCGGGGGAATTACCGAGCTTGTCGAAAAGAAATGTCAGCGGATACGTATTCGTGCAGACGATCCGTGGAAGCACGATGTTGGTGATGAGGATGAAACAGGAGAATGAAAAAAGAATGAGTGCTGTTCCGGGAATCCAGCGTCTGCGGAAAAGAAGGTAAACGCCATAGCCGATCCAGAAAATGAAAACAGTCTCCTGTACCAGAAGGGAGAGTCCGAATACGACACCCATTCCGATTCTATTGCCGGTCTCCCGGAAGAGGAAAAAAAGCATCAGGAGCGGAATCATGTAGTTGATGGGGTGAAAGCCGTAAAACAGGGAAAGACTCTGGTTGCTGTAGACCGGATTCAGAATGGCGGCGATCGCAAAAAGAAGAGCATATACGGGGGAAAGAGAAAGTTTCCTGCACAGGAGATAGGCCAGCGGCGCCGCCGAATAGATGACCGCTGAATTGAAGAGGAAAATGAATTCCGGCAGGGGACATGCCTTCATCAGGAGCGCCATCAGCAGGTTGACTCCCGGGTTCCAGTGAGCCCCGGAGGAGAACCATTCCCCGATATTTCCCCCGGTGTAAGCCAGTTTCATATAAGCGTCCGCATAGATGCCCCAGTCGGAATAGCACAGGAAAAAGGAACGATAGGCATGATACTGCATATAAAAACCCCAGCAGACCGCGCCGATGTACAGCAGAGCGACCAGCCAGGGAATCGATCTTGTCACCTCTCTGAATTTGGAGCGCTTCGGAAAAATTTTCCGGGAAACGCCTCCATACAGACATATGAAACGAAACGTTGTCCAGCCTAGAACCAGCAATGTCAGAGGCATTGAAAAAAATTTGCTTCCTCCAAGAAGCGTGATCGGGAAAAGAAGGAGAAGAGGAAGTGAGGCCCGACTCCAGCGGATCAGATTTTTCCGCCGGTTCTTATATATGAATAAAAGAAGAAGGGGAAGAAGCCCGAAGAGGTTCCATCCCCAGCCGGAAGGAGAGGAATTAAGCTCTGTAAAATAATAAACCATATCCACAGAGCGGATGTTGAAAAAAAATTTCAAGCCTGCTGACAGGGAAAGGAAGCAAAATATAAGGATTGACAGATGAATGAGCAGGCTCTTTTTTT
>CAYWZD010000307.1:0-5416 GCA_964462755.1 uncultured Victivallales bacterium
AACCGCCGTGGGACGTGGACCCGGACGGTTCAAAAAGTTTTCCAGCTTCGGGAAAAATTCTTTCTCCCGGTCTATGGGAGCTTCCAGAATCAGCTCTCCGGAATCATCCAGATTCAGGGAACGGAGCAGTTCAAGGTATTTTTCACGGGAATACAGTCGGACCGAGCGGTCCTCATAATGATAAGCCAGAGTGATCACTCTCCGATGTCCATGCTCCGCGAGATGGACGAGCGCTTCGCGCCAAGCGGCGCGGAAATCGCAGCCGATGACCGCCCAGCCGGTGATGGCATAATCCTCGATGCATCCGTGAGCCAGAACAATGGGAATCCGCAGCTGATGCGTCAGCGGAATAATGGGTTCGTGGCCCAGAAAGTTGCTGGTGATCAGAATGATCGCGGAAATATGGTTCCGGTCGATTATCTCGCGGGCTTGTTCCGCCGTAAACATGGAAAACTGGACCAGTTCGCAGGTCTCGATCCCGTATCCCCTCCGCCGGGATTCTTCCCGGATGGAAGGAAGAATATAATGGTATGGATAGCGTTCATCCGAGGTGAAATCCGCCAGAACAAGGATATTCCCGCCAACCGGAGCCATTTTGCCCGGCGCAACAAAGGTGCCTTTCCCCTTGAGGCGGAGAATGAATTCCTCGTCTTCCAGACGTTTCAGCGCGGCCCTCACGGTGTTCCGCGACACGCCCAGTTCCGCCGCCAGATCAGGTTCTTTCGGGAAACGGTACTCCGCAGGATATTTCCCTGTCCGGATCGCCTGGACAAGCTGTTCATACAGCGAATCTTTTTTCATCATGGTTATCATATCAGCTTGTTCCACATGTTTATTCATGTTCCTTCATGTACCATTAATTATAATTGCCAAAAGGAAAATGTCAAGACCTTTCTCACAGTTTCAAAAAAATTTAGTAAAAAAAACGGCGGAGGCGAAAAAAAAACAAGCGGAGGAGTTTTGAAAGGAATCGAGGAATATTATAAGCGTGTAAACGAACCGGAAAAGGAAAATGACAATACAGGTAGCCCGGAAATTCCTCTGTCTTATTTTATATCGAGGAAATTTCCGGGCTACCCCCAAAAAGCGGATTTGCGAATCCGGTCGTATTCAACGACTGCGGTTGCCTGCCGGTTGGCTCAGATTTCAGGACCAGAGTAAAAAACCGCATAATCCATAGTCACTATTTTCCCTCGCCGGACGATAACTTGCGAACCAGGAAAACCGGCTTCCAGATACCTCCGGAACCCGTCTTGTCCTCCACCCGGACCACCGCAGTCTGGACCGGGGCGTTCCAATCAATCAGCGGATCGATGCGAATGCTGAACGGACTCTTCCAGTCATCCTGATTCTTGAAGAAATGCTCCCCCGCGAACTTGCCGTTCAAATAGATCTGGGCGGATTCGTCCACCGCGCCGAAGAAGAGAAACACCGGGCTTCCCTTCCAGTCGGCAGGAACCTTGACGGACTGGGCATAAAAGCCGATACCGTCGTAATTCTTCAGCTGCGCTTTCAGTTGTGCGGGCGTCTCTTTGAGCGTCTGATTCTCCCAGCAGGAGTTGACGGAGATAGGATACCATGAGGAGCGTATGGTCCGTATGGGAGTGCTTTCCCAATGTTCGCGCAACCCGACATTTTCAGGATCGATTCTGAAACGCCATTTCAGAGGAAGGGCGATCACATCGCTGTATTCCTGAAACTTCGAAGCGGCGACGATTCCGGTCACGTCCCCGAATTCCTGTTCTATCTTCAGGAGAGTACCCCAGTCGAAATTCAGGTCGTCGCGATGCTTCTCGCGGAATTCAAGAAGCTGACGTCCTGCAAGGAATTTTTTGGATCCGGCGGCGGACAGCGCCTGCCAGGTAAGCCGTGCGTGACGGTTTGCCAGCCGAAGCGTTTCCAGACGGCGATGTTCCGGATCGGAAAGTTTTTCTTTGGCGGCGTCGGCGAGGATCGCATCGGTCCTGTCGAAATCTTCAGACGTATAATATTTGCCGATGTCCCACATCAGCCCCCGGCGAAAATTGCCGTAGCGTCCGCGTTCCTGAATCATCGCCCTGTTTGGAATCAGACGCTTCTCCCAGACATTCTGCCGCCAGTACCGGAAATAATCCCGGACTTTGTCCCCCGCCGGTCCATAGGCGAAACAGTATTCCTTTTCCCAATGCTCAAAGGGCTTCGAGGGATCGGTATGCGCCCTTGCCAGAATGTAGTCGGCAAATCCGGTCGCAGACCAGAAATTATGCAGACAGTCATAATCGGTGCCGATGATCCCGTTTTTGATTCCGAGCTGGAAGTGGTCGAACAGCTGTTTTTCAAACCCCATCGGCAGTCCGGTGTTCACATGCTGATCGTTGGGACGCAGAAAAAGCTGGCTCGCGCCCCCCGCCTTCCAGTCGCGGTACATGCGGTCCACCTGATCGAGTTCCATCATCGATGGAACAAACCCGATAATCACGCGGGAATCGACTTTTTCCCGGCGCGGCGGAAATCGATAGCAGGAGTAGGCATACATGATGACAGACGCGTTAGGATCGGCTTCAGCCGCCTTGCGCCGAACCGCATTGGCAAACCAGACATAGCGGTCGGAAAGATTGTCGCCGAACTTTTCGCCTTTCAGCGGCGCGTCGAGTTTCATGCACTCCGGACAGCGGCAGTAACCCCCGCTGTCGTTCTCGCAGACGTTGATGATCTGCGAAGGATCTTTTTCCGCCCGCCAGTTCGCAATGATCCGGCCATGCACCGCCGGGTTGCTGACGCAGAGTTTGCTGCGATCCGGCTGGGCCGGATATTCCGGACGACGGACACCATCGGTCTGCATGGCGAAATATTCCGGATGTTCCTTTCCGTAAAGTTCCCACCAGCGGGTGAAGGCATGCCCGTAACTCATCGGAGAACTGTTCCCCATACGCTGACGCTTGAGCCATATGCGGACGGCCTCCGAATCCTTTTCATATTGTTCGCGGGTCTGCCGGAACGGTTCCGGCAGCGTCGGGGCCACCTTCTTGCTGTATTGAGCCCAGTTCGAATAACCGGAACGGATCTGGCGCTGAACCAATTTTCCCGGAGACCAGGAACCTCCGCCGGATGCAAATTTCAGGATGGCGGAAGACGGATGCACGATTCCATTGTCTCCCGGTTCCAGCCACTTCACCCCCAGCTCTTTTTCCAGAAAATCATAGACGGCAAACAGGGTTCCCGTGCGGGAGGTCTTGATAAAGACCGGAGTAAAATCGTCGGCTTTCTTCGCCGGAATCCCTTGAAAATCCTCTCCATACAGCCATGTTCCCTTCGGCGTCGCCAGCCAGCGGGCTTCTTCGCGGGACAGTCCTTTCAAGGCCGTTCCCGCGGGAGCTTCCAGATAGAAGGGATACATACCGTTTTCCGGACGGGCCAGAATCGGCGTCAGGGTTCCGGTGATAAGATTCAGATGTTTTTGCAGCTCCAGCGCGGCAAAACGCCGGATGGAACCGGCGTCCTCCGGCAAAATGATTGCCGTGCGGTGCGGATCGACCTCGATGTCCGCCGCATGAAAAAAGGCTGGCAGGAATGCAAGGGCCAAAATGGAAAACAGTTTCAGATTTTTCATCATATTCATCACCAGTCGGTTGGCGCCCATGCGCGATCGGTGAAGTCGGAAGCAACGCCGCGCAGGGGATATTTTTTCTGTGATTCGGCATGGCCGTCCAGCATGGAAACATTCCAGGAGCCGTTATGCCGGGTCCCCGGGATCAGGTAGCGCGCACGAAGTTCCGCCTGAGGATAACTGCCGTTCTCAATCAGGGTGCCCTCCCATTTGTCGCCGATGGAATAGGTCGTGGAAGGGGTCTTGGCCTGCTCCAGTTTGCGCCAGACCACACGCGCGGCGCTGGAGGCGTTGGACACATACTGCTGGTTCAGATAACGGTTCATCCCATAGTGCGACCCTTTCCAGCTATTCCAGGCATCGACGGTGCCGAGTGTCGGGCGTTTTTCCGCAGGACAGTTGAATATTCCTTTCGGATCGGGGGATGCAACATCCGGAACCGGAGGCGGCAGCAGTCCGATATTCACGAACATACTCTGCCAGAACGCTCCGACCGGATTTCCCGATGGATAATACGTGAAAGCTCCCGGCATATATCCGTTCGAAATATCCGCATACATGACAACCGCCATGCCGAATGCCTTGGTATGGCCGAGACATTTGGACGACTGAGCGGTATTGCGGGCCCTGTTCAAAGCGGGGAGCAGCATGCCCGCCAGAATCGCGATGATGGCAATCACGACCAGGAGCTCAATCAATGTGAACATTTTTCTTCTCATTTTCTTCTCCATTTGTACGATATGTGAATGTATGCTCATTTCATCTCCGGCAACAGACGGACACGCGGGGCCGCCGTTGTTTCCCGTATCACCAGATGCGACAAAAGATGACGGGAGACAGGTTTATTTTCATTCTCAAGAAGATTCATCAGCATCTGGATGCCTTCTTTCGCTCCTTCCAAGCTGGGCTGGCGCACCGTCGTCAGAGACGGAGTATAGCAGGCGCTCGCGCTGATGTCGTCAAAACCGATCACCGACATGTCTTCCGGCACCCGCAACCCAAGTTTCGAACAGGACTGGATGACTCTCATCGCCAGGAAGTCGTTGGTACAGAGGATGGCGGTGCAATCCGGATATTTCCGTAAAAAGGCTTTCATGAAATCCGTCGTCAGATCTGATTCTTCATCCAATACATGAAACATATCCTTGACACCGAGGCCGTGGCGCTTCATGACCTCCCGAAAGGTGACCACCCGCAAATCGGAGCTGAGCCCGCCCCACTCCCTTCCAATCATCCGGATATGCCGATGCTTCAGGGAAATGAGATGTTCTATCGCCTCCCGTGTCCCGCAGCCGTGATCGAAAAAAAGATTCCCTTCTCTTTTCAGACTTTCAGGAGAAGAGGAAATCACAATGACCGGATCACTGATCTCCGCAATGATCCGATACATTTCTTCCGTCAGTTTCCCGGAAACGATCAGGGCGTCGCACCCGCGCGAAAGGAGATCGTCGCAGGTGATTTGCAGCAGACGTTCCTCTCCCTTGTAGTAAGCGACATACAACCGGTAGTTCCTTTCATCGAGAAGATTGGTGAAATTCACCACTTCCTGACGTCTGACTTCATTCTGCAGCGAACTTTCAATCAGGCCGATCGTATGGGTCCGCCCGCCTTTCAGTCCGCACGCCAGCGGATTGGGCGAATATCCCATCTGCATGGCGGTCTCACGGATCAATGCCTTGGTTTTCTCCGAGGCGTAACAATGGGTTTTGTTTCCAAGCACGGCGGACACGGTCGCGCGGGACATCCGCACTTTTTCCGCAATATCGCGCATGGTTACCCGTTTTTGCATTTTCGCCTCATTCCGTAAAATTTGACTCGATCTATATGTAA
>CAYWZD010000308.1:0-5411 GCA_964462755.1 uncultured Victivallales bacterium
AGACGCCGTTGCTTTACAAAGGAGCAGGAAGCCGAAATCCTGAAAGTCCTGGAGGCCCCCTTCCAGGAAGCGCATGTTCACCGGTCAGCGGCTCAAGGATTGCGTTCTGCTGCAATGGGACAAGGGGGATCTCAACCGGAGACGGATTTCGGAAGCAGTTCAAGACGGGCAAGGAAGTAACGATTCCTATTGCGGACAAACAACTGACCGTTCTACGGGAAGCTAAAAAGAAATTTCCGGAAGGCTATGTCCCGAATGTGGCCCGTCCCTATATCTTCCTGAAATGGCCTGGCCGGTCTTCGGATCGGTCGGGCTTTCTGCTTTTTAAACTTTGAATCTGAACATGGAGGGGTTGCATGAGAATTGAATTGAACAAGAACATGTTGGCCGGAGCATTGGCGGCTCTGGGGAAGTTGGTCAGCCGGATGAGTCCCGTCGAGGAGTATAATACCAATTTGCATTCTCAGGGATAGTAAAAGTCATATTTGAGTTCAACACATTTTCTGCATTGCGACGTTTCGGGTAGGTTCGGCAGTCCCCTGCCGAACTGAAGGGAAATAATTCAGTTCGCGACGGAGTCACGAACCTACCTCGGACGGTGCCTGATCGAACAATCAACCAAAAGACAGGAACGTTTCCGTAAGAAAAAGCTTCTCCATGGGTTCAATGCAATTAAAGTATTGCTAACCTTAAGATTGCAAATCAGTATAAATCCGTGTTGATCATGTTGGAGAATGGACCCCTGCGCTTCCATACGTGCGGGCCAGAATAGACGATGGAATTCGCCCTGAACGGTGAGGCGGAGAGTGTGTTCCATAAATCGAGTGGGCGGAAGTGAAAATCTCGCGCCCCTATACTTCGAGGTTTCCGAGCGGAAAATGCTGCTGGCTCCCGTAGACGTCCGTATCGGACGGAGAACCGGAGCCCGCATTGCGCGGAATCACGGTCTTGATCGTCAATATCCGCTCGAACGGTTTGATCATGACCTGTTCCGGGTTCACACGATACTGCGCGGCGATCCGTCCGGGTGTGAAATTTCCCGAATTCAGGACGCGTTCATATTCCGCCTTCGTGCGGAACATCAGATCGACGGTCAGCTGGAACGGTCCGGCGTTCTTACTGCGGCAGACAAAAGCTATGTCGTAGACTTTCATTCGATCACCATGAGTTCGGGTTTGAATTCGAGCGGGAGATCGGTCAGGTGGTAAAGGGCGAATTCATAGACCTCCCCTCCCCGGAAGTCCGACGGCGAAAACGGAAACGCAAGGTTGCCCGCCGTGGCTTTCCGGTTCGGAAACGCCTGATGCAGCGCGCTCGAACGCGCCAGGCTGAGGACCGTGTCCGCCAGTTCCTGCGTCGGAGCGATCGCCTCGATCACCAGACCGGCTTCCCGGGGCAGTTCGGCCGGAGGCTGCTCGTTCGCCCCGGTCACGCCATCCACGCCGTAGCGAAGAAACCGGAGCGTATATTCGTCTGGATGCAGAACACCCGCAAGGTTGGACGCCACAACTTCCCGCACGCCTTTCTCGATGGCATCCAGAGAAGCAACCGCCACCGGATCGCGCACGCCGGCCACGGTGATCGAGCGGAAACCGCGGCAGACAGCACCTTCGAGCTTGGTGGTTTTCGGCGATGCGGGAACCAGCACCGTTCCGCTGACAGTGACCGCCCGTTCGCCGCTCTGCATAAAAACGCATTCACGCATGTCGATCTTCCCTTCCGGCTCGTAGAAACATTCCGGATCGGGTTGTTCATACAGGGAATGGGCGGCAACGGAATCGGGCGTGCATTTCCGGATCGGATTCGGAGGTTCGACCGTAAACGAATCCTTCCGGAGCGTGACGACCAGCGAATCGTTGGCGCCGACGGGGCGCGCGCATAAGGCGCCGCACTCGGCGATCTTGGCCGCATGGAGCGCCAGTCCGGGCGGGAAACCGCGATGAATCGGAAGCGCCGCAAAAATCGCCGTGTCGCAGCAGCGTCCGGAGACAATGACATCCGCTCCGGTTTCGAGTGCGGTAATGATCGGCTCCGTACCGAATTGAGCCACGGAATGAGTGAGGTTTTCCAAGTCTGAAAGCCGTAGTTCGGGGGAGCCGCCGCAGGAGAAGAGATGTCCTTCCGCGGCCGTTTTCAGAAACTCTTTCGGCACATCCGAATAGAGGACCGCGACCCGGAAGGAGAATTTCTGTTCACGGGCAATCTCCCGCAGAATTTCAAGCACGCTTTCAACGTGCGGACGCGCTCCGGACCCGCCCGCGCTTCCGATAATCAGCGGAATTTTTTTCATGACTGCCGTCTTCAGAACCAGACTCAGGTCGCGCTTGACCTGAAGGCGTTTCACGAATCCTTTTCCGCTGCCCAGATAATATGGGCCGGGATCGGTCGAACCGGCATCCACGCCGATGAAATCCAGCGGCAGGTTGAGGGCGTTTTCAAGGCTCTCCGCCGCATAGCCGTAACCAAGCATTCCGCAGAGGGAAAGATAGCGGATTTCCTCTTTCATCCGTTCACCTCCGTATAGGCGTATTCCGGGGGAATCCCGAGTTCCCGTTCAATCCGCGGCAGAACACTTTCCACCTCCGCGTTGAGTTCCTCGAAGTAATTGCGGCCATGCGCATCGATCGCGACGAAAAACGGGCCGAAGTTCTCCACCTCGTAAATCCAGGTGGCTTCGGTTTTGCCGAGCTCATCGAGAAAATGGACTCCGTGCACTTTCAGGATCTGGTCGCGGAGCGAATTTCCGCTCAGGCCGATTTTGGAAAGATACACGCCGCCGACTTCTTTGAGAGCCTCTGCGGTACGCGGTCCCATGGTGGTTTTGCCGATGAGCGTCCGGAGCTGGAATTTACGGACCACATCCGCGCCGTAACGTTCAAAACGAATACTGCTGGTCGGTTCGCAGCTGATGACGGACCACACGCCGTTCTCCTGTTTCATCACAGGGCCAACGTGAAAGAAACAGTTGATTTTTGCATAATCGATCGGCGGAAAAAGATTCTGTTCGACCGCACGGATATGAAAACGGCTGCGCCCTGTGAAGATCATGCCGCTGACGGTAACCATTTCGCCGAGTTCAAGGGAAAGGGCGTCTTCCCGGGACAGAGGAAGCTGGAGGTTTTTCATTCGATTTCTCCCGTGAAAGTGACGGTTTCATCAGCGGAGACAACCGCTTTCCAGCGGCGTCCCACCAGACATTGCGCGTTGAACGCGACAGGAAGCGCGGCGGTGTGAGTGACAGCAGTCTCGATGTTGATCGCCAGCACGGCGTTGATGCCGCGCGCGCCCATCGGTCCGATCCCGAGCGAACGGGCGGCCTCGGTCAGTTCAAGTTCCAGCGCGGAGATTTCGGGTTCCGGATTGTGCCTGCCGATCTTTCGCAGAAGCGCGGCTTTCTTCGCCATGGACATGCACAAGTCCGCTGTGCCGCCGATCCCCACGCCGATGATCGCGGGCGGACAGATCTTGCCCGCGTAACAGGCGTCCTTCACACATTCGATGACGAATTTCTTGATGCCTGTCACCCCGTCCGAGGGAAAGAACATGCGGTAGAACGTTCCGAAAATCTCCGATCCGCCCCCTTTCGGCGCGGCGATGAATTCGATTCCGTCGCCATCGCCGGAAAAGAGAAGTTCGACCTTTGGCATGCCGGGGCCGAGATTGTTGCCCGGGTTGCGGCGGGTCAGAGGATCGACCATCGTCGGGCGTAAATAACATTCAGCGGTTGCACGCTCTGTAGCTCTTTGAGCGCATTTTGTGACCGTTCCAAAACCACCCTTAATCTCAGTCCTTGCCCCGGCCTTCACAAAGAACATGGGAAATCCCGTGTCAGCGCAAACCAGCCCCGCTCCTTTTTCGGACAGTTCCGCGTTCCGGAGGCTGACCTCCAGGTGCTTGCGCGCCATGGGTTCCGTCTCCTCGGCATAAGCGCGTTCCAATGCGGCGCGGACATCCGGCGGCATTTTCGTGGCGGCCAGAACCATGGCTTCATACATGGCGTTTTCAAGTGTCTTGACAGAAATCATATTTGCTTTTCTCCATTTTGTCCGGAACCAATATAAATATCCTGATTGATTTTTTCAAAGTTATGATCTATATTTATTGATATATAAATAATATCAATTAAAACGGAAAAATATCAATGGAACTGACACATCTCAAATATTTTGTCGCTGTAGCGCACGAGCTTCACTTCCGTAAAGCGGCCAGACGCCTGAACGTTTCACAGGCGCCATTAAGCCAGCAGATCGCCCGGTTGGAGGATGAACTCGGCGTAAAGCTGTTCGAGCGTACCAGCCGCGTGGTCAGACTCACGGATGCCGGAAGCCTTTTTCTGGAGGAGGCGGAAACGATCCTGAAACGGGCCGCCCACGCCGTCGAGCAGATGGAACAGTTCGCCTCCGGCGGCAGCGGATATCTTTCCATCGGCTACAACGAACCGGCGCTGAACACCTTCCTGCCGGAAGCGCTTTTCCGTTTCGGAAAAGCGTATCCAAAAATGGAACTCCAGCTGCACGAAATGGAAACGGAAGCCCAGTTGAACGCCTTACGCGCGGGAGAAATCGATGTTGGAATTCTGCGTCCGTTCGGGTATGATCTGGACGAATTCGAAAGCCAGTTCATTTTTTCCGAAAATTATGTGCTTGCCATGCCACCGTCCCATCCGCTGGCAAAAAGGAAAAACCTCACGATCAAAATGCTGGACGGACAGAAACTGCTTCTCTTTGCGCGAAGCGTGAATCCGTTTTTATTCGACCGGATCAATGACATTCTCCATGCAACCGGAGCCTGGCCGGAAGTCCGTACCTACGCCCGGAACAAGGCCTCGATGCTGGCGCTGGCGAAAGCCGGATTCGGTGCGGCGCTGGTTCCTGAATCATGTGCCGGAAATGCGGGAAGCGGGCTGGTCTTTCAAGCTTTGCCGGCCATTTTTCCAAGCGTGGAAATTTACGCTATCCGGGAAAAATCGTCCCATCATCCCGCCGCGGAGAACTTCATCCGGAGTATTTCGGAAAAGGCATCCAGATAAATGGCTGAAAAAAGCACATACGAGGATGATTCCATTCAATCTTTAGGAGACCTCTTAAAATGTCTTTTTAGGAGGCCGAAGGTATTTCAGACTGCCGCTTTAAGAATTCTTACCGTTTGAAAAGCTCTTCAGACATCCGAACTATTGCTGCTGAGATGGTAGTGTCGGATACTTTCACCTGTTTTATGCCTTCAGGAGCTTTTCAATGTGTTTTCCTTACCATTTATAATACGATGCTTTTGACACAATTTCCTTAATATTCAATCATGACAGGAGCTTCCCTGATTCGGGTTGAATATGGATATCGAGTTGAGGAAACGGAATGGAGATGCCGTGTTCGGCGAAACTCCGGTAGATTTCGCGCCTGAGATTGGAACCGACG